>JBDSUN010000319.1:0-13964 GCA_039927735.1 Acidimicrobiales bacterium
AGGCGTTGCGCAACGAGCGGCTCGACATCGCTGACCTCTACGAGGCAGCCCGATCGGAGGGCATCAGCGATCTGCGCGACGTCGAGTGGTGCGTGCTCGAGGACGACGGACGATTCTCCTTCCTCCGTCGATCGGACGACGAGTCGGGCGACTAAGCCGCAGCCAGCGCCAGGTCCAGGACCTGGCTGACGTCCTCGACGAGGTGCACGGTCATCGCCCGTCGCACCTCGTCGGGCAGGTCATCGAGGTCCGGGCCGTTGCGGGCGGGGAGGATCACCTCGGTGAGACCAGCCCGGTGGGCGGCCAGCATCTTCTGCTTGACCCCACCGATCGGGAGGACCCGGCCGGACAAGGTGACCTCACCGGTCATCCCCACCTCGCGTCGCACGGGGCGGCCGGTGAGCAACGAGACGAGGGCGGTCGTCATGGTGATGCCGGCCGACGGGCCGTCCTTGGGGATGGCGCCGGCGGGGAAGTGGACGTGGAAGCGCTTGGCGAGGGCGTCCGCGCCGACCGCCACATCGTCCCGGTGGCTTCGCACCCAGGACAGGGCGATCTGGGCGGACTCCTGCATCACGTCGCCGAGCTGCCCGGTGACCAGGAGCCCCGGCTCGCCGTCCATCGAGGTGGCCTCGACGAAGAGCACGTCTCCGCCGGCCCCGGTGACGGCCAGACCGGTGGCCACGCCGGGCACCGAGAGTCGGTCGGCCAGGTCCTCGGCATGGAAGCGCGCCCGACCGAGCAAGTCGCGCAGCTCGGGCTCGTCGACCGCAACGGGGGTGTCCGTCCCGGCGGCGACGCGGACGGCCACCTTGCGCAGAGCCTTGCCGAGCTGGCGCTCGAGCTCCCGGACACCGGCTTCTCGGGTGTACCCGGCGACGACGGCGCGCAGGGCGGCGTCGGTGACGGTCACCTCGTCGGCATGCAGGCCGTTGCTCTGGACCTGCCGCAGCAGCAGGTGGTCTCGGGCGATGGTCACCTTCTCGTCCTCGGTGTAGCCGTCGACGTGGATGATCTCGAGTCGGTCGAGCAGGGGACCGGGCACCGTCTCCAGCACGTTGGCGGTGGCGATGAACAGCACATCCGACAGGTCGAGGTCGACCTCGAGGAAGTGGTCCCGGAAGGTGTGGTTCTGGGCCGGATCGAGGACCTCGAGCAGGGCGGCCGAGGGGTCGCCCCGGAAGTCGCTGCCCAGCTTGTCGACCTCGTCGAGGAGCACGACCGGGTTCATCGTGCCGGCCTCGGTGATGGCCTTCACGATGCGGCCCGCTTGGGCCCCGACGTAGGTCCGGCGGTGACCGCGGATCTCGGCCTCGTCGCGCACGCCGCCGAGGGCCACCCGCACGAAGCGGCGCCCCAGGGCCCGGGCGACGGACTCCCCGAGCGAGGTCTTGCCGACCCCGGGTGGGCCGACCAGGGCGATGATGGCGCCGGGCTTGCGGCGGGCCGTGCCGGCTTCGTCGATCCCCCGCTCGGCGCGGAGCTTGCGGACGGCGAGGAGCTCCACGATGCGCTCCTTCACCTCGTCCAGCCCGGTGTGGTCGGCGTCGAGGGTGGCGCGGGCGGCGTCCACGTCGAGCTCGTCGCTCGTGCGCTCGGCCCAGGGGAGGTCGAGAACGGTGTCGAGCCAGCCCTGGATCCAGCCCCGCTCCATGTTCTGCTCCGGCATTCGCTCGAACCGGCTGAGCTCCTTGCGCAGGGCCCGGACCACGTCCTCGGCGACGCCTCCGGCCTCGAGGGCGTCGATGCGGCGGCGGTAGTCGTCGGCCGCCTCGCCCTCGGCCTCGTCGTCGCCGAGCTCCTTGCGGATGGCGTCCATCTGGCGGCGCAGCAGGTGCTCGCGCTGCTGCTGGTCGAGGCCGTCGCGCACGTCGCCGGCGATCTTCTCGACCAAGCCGCGCTCGGCGAGCGCCTCCCGAGCCCAGCCAAGCACGAGCTGCACGCGCTCGAGGACGTCGACGGCTTCGAGCAGGGTGATCTTGCGCTCGTTGGTGAGCTCCGGCCACCAGCCCACCAGGTCGGCCAGGCCCCCGGGATCGTCGCTGTCGACGCTGCGCAGGATGCCTTGCACCTGCCGGTCGCCCAGCGGCTCGAAGAGCGCCCGCAGGGTGGCCCGAAGCTCGAAGCCGAGGGCCTTGGCCTCGTCGGAGGGCGGGGCCTCGGTGATCCGGTCTGCCGTCAGCCAGAGCCCGGCGCCGGTGCCCACCACGCCGGCGCCCACGCGGGCCCGCCCGGTGGCCCGCACGACCAGGGCCTGGGTGCCTCCGGGCAGGACACCGGTGGACTCGACCCGGGCCAGCGCCGCCACGGTGGCGAACCGGTCGCCCACCTTGGGCACCAGCAGCAGCTCACCGTCGGTGTCGCGGGCGGCCAGGGCGGCGGCGACGGCTTCCTCCGACTCGGCGGCGATGGTCACCACCATGCCAGGCAGAATCACGCCATCGGGAAGGGGGAGGGCGGGCAGGGTGTTGGCATCGACAGAGCTGGTCACAGGGGACCTCCAGGGGTTACTTGCGATGTGCAAGTCACCACAACCTAGGGACGCTGCGGGGCATTCCCTCCCCTAGCCAGCCCCGTTGGCGGCAGCCTCCTGCAGCAGGGCCCGGGTGGGGGCTGCGTCGGCGGGGTCGATGATGAGCTCGACGGCGGCGAAGTCGGTGGCGCCGGCGTCGGCGAAGGCGGCCAGCCCGGCCCGCACCTCCTCGGCGCTGCCGATGAGGGACACGTCGGCGGGGCCGCCGGCGCCCTCGGCGTCCATCACGCCGCGGTACGAGGGCAGGTCGTTGTAGCCCGCCAGCGCGGCGGCGACGATCGAGCGCACGTCGTCGGGCTGGCTCGTGACGCACACCGGCACGCTGGCCACGATGCGCGGGACAGGCCCCCCGGCATCAGCAGCCGCGGCGTCGAGGGCAGGCTTGATCTGCGTCTCGATGGCCTTCGGGCCGCTGAGCCAGAGGATCGACCCGGCGGTGCGGGCGCCGGCCATCTGCAGCATGCGGGGGCCCATGGCGGCCAGCATCACCGTCGGTGCGTCGACGCCGGGAGCCCCACCGAGCCCCTCGGTCTCCGCTGACCAGATGGTGCCGGTGACGGACACCGCGCGATCCCTGAGGGCGGGGAGGAGCACCTGGAGGTACTCGTCCATGTGCTTGGCCGGGGTGGCGAAGGGGATCTTCAGCGTGCCCTCCACGCTCACCTTGTGGGCCAGGCCGATGCCGAGCACGAGGCGGCCACCGATCGCCTCCTGGGTGGTGAGGGCCTGGGCGGCCAGCATCAACGGGTGCCGGGACCAGGTGGGGACCACGGCGGTGCCGATCTCCATGGTGCTGGTGGCCGAGCCCATGGCCGCGATGGCCGTGAGGGCGTCGGGGATCCCCAGCTGGGCCAGCCAGTACGACGAGAAGCCGTCGGCCTCGGCGGCCGCAGCATGGTCGACGAGGGCGCGCAACGGCGCCCCCATGGCGATGAGGTTGGAGCCGTTGATGCCGATTCGCATGCCGGCATCATGGCCCGGATCCGGGACGTAGGTTCCGACCATGGACTTCGACATCCCGGCCGACATCCAGGCCACCCTCGACGCGCTCGACGCCTTCATCGAAGCGGAGATCGTGCCCCTGCAGGCTGCCGACGACAACGAGCGCTTCTTCGACCACCGTCGGGAGTACGCCCGCACCGACTTCGAGCACGACGGTGTGCCGCGCTCCGACTGGGAGGCCCTCCTCGCCGAGATGCGGCGCCGCGCCGATGCGGCCGGGTGGCTGCGGATGGCGCTTACCCGGGACTTCGGGGGTCGCGACGCCACCAACCTCGAGATGGCGATCATCCGCGAGCACCTGGCGCAGCGGGGTCTGGGCCTCCACAACGACCTCCAGAACGAGAGCTCCATCGTCGGCAACTTTCCCACCGTGCTGATGATGCGCGACTTCGGCACCGAGGCCCAGAAGGCCGAGTGGATGCCTGGCTTCCTCGACGGCACCCGGCGCCTCGCCTTCGGGCTCACCGAGCCGAACCACGGGTCCGACGCCACCTATCTGGAGACGACGGCGGTGGCCGACGGCGACGAGTGGGTGCTCAACGGCCAGAAGCGCTTCAACTCCGGGCTGCACCACGCCACCCACGACATCATCTTCGCCAGGACGTCCGGCGATCCCGGCTCGCCGGTGGGCATCAGCGCCTTCCTCGTCCCGTGCGACGCTCCCGGCTTCTCCGTCGACTTCTTCTGGTGGACCTTCAACATGCCCACCGACCACGCCGAGGTCACCATGACCGACGTCCGGGTGGGCGCCGCCGCCTTGTTCGGCCGGCTCGACCACGGCCTCGACCTGGCCCAGCTGTTCGTCCACGAGAACCGCATCCGCCAGGCGGCCTCGTCGCTCGGTGCCGCCCAGTTCTGCATCGACACCGCGGTCGCCTACGCCAACGGCCGCACCACCTGGAACAAGGCCCTGTCCACCAACCAGGGCATCCAGTTCCCCCTCGTCGAGCTCCACACCGAGGCGGCCATGCTGCGGCAGCTCATCCGACAGACCGCCTGGCAGATGGATCGCCAGCACCACACCGAGCTCACCCACCAGGTGGCCATGTGCAACTACCGGGCCAACCGCCTGGCCTGCGACGCCGCCGACCGGGCCATGCAGACCTGCGGCGGGGTGGGCTACAGCCGCCACATGCCCTTCGAGCACATCTACCGCCACCACCGTCGCTACCGCATCACCGAGGGCTCCGAGGAGATCCAGATGCGCAAGGTCGCCCAGCACCTCTTCGGCGGCTTCAGCCGCAACTGATCAGCACGTCCATCGTCCCAGCGACAACGTCTCGGTGGAGCAGTCGGTCGCTGCTATCACACTCGAGTGCACCAGCGAGCGGTCGCCCTTGCGGTCGTCCGCCGGAGGCTCAGGTGCGAGCTCGTAGCAGGGCTGCCTCAGTAGTTCGCTCATCCCTAGCCATGCCACGGGCGCTTGGAATCCTCGGCCTCGCGGAGGTGGCGGCGGCGGGCGAACTTGGCCATCTCCTCGATCTGGGCCGCCGAGCAGCCCGGGAGGTCCTGAGCGGCGCCTTCGTCGTCGTCGGGGGTGACGAAGACGGTGGCGTGGCGGACCTGGTCCCAGGAGAGCATCCCCTCGGAGAACGCCTCGCGCAGGTGGGGGAGCTGGTCGAGCGCTACGCCGACCCGGACCCACTCCGTGGCGGTCGCGTAGGAGACGTGGAGCATAGCGACCAGCCACGCCGCCATCGAGGTGGCGCCGTCGATGCGCCAGTCCTCCTGGCGATCCGAGGCGGTGATGACGTCGAGCATCTCGGCGGTGGTAGCGACGATCGGGGCGCCGAGCTGCTCGATGGCGTCGGAGCGCTCTCCGTGCGAGCCGGCTCCAAGCGCCGCAACGCTATCGGAGGAACCGGCGGGTCGACCGGGTCAGCCATCGGTTTCCTCCTTCCGGGACGCGCTCGACGAATCGGATGGGAGCCGGAGCTCCGAAGGGGGAAGACCCACATTGTATCGAACACCTGTTCGGTCATCAGCATGGAAGCGATGATCTCTGCTCCTGCCAGAGCGGCCTCCTGCTCGTGTGCCGTCCGTCGGGAACGATGTCTGCCGCTGGACGCTGCAACCGACCGACGATGCCGTCGGTAGCGAGGTGGAGCGCGAGGCTCTGCGACATGACCAAGTGGACTGCAGCTGACGTCCCGGACCAGACGGGGCGGACGATCGTCATCACGGGCGCCAACAGCGGGCTGGGACTCCGGTCCGCCGAGGGGCTTGCGGCCAAGGGTGCCCGGGTGCTGCTGGCCTGCCGAAGCGCCGCACGGGGCGCCGCCGCCCTTGAGGCGGTGAAGGCCAAGGCCACCGGCGCCGAGCCCGAGGTGCGCACGCTCGACCTGCAGTCGCTGGCCTCCGTGCGGGAGTGCGCAGCAGGCCTGAGCGAGGAGCTGGCCTCGCTCGACGTGCTCATGAACAACGCCGGAATCATGGCCGTGCCGAAGGCCACCACGGAGGACGGCTTCGAGAGCCAGCTCGGCACCAACCACCTGGGTCACTTCGCATTGACGGGCCTGCTGCTGCCCACCCTGGTGGCCGCCAAGGAACCGCGCGTCGTGTCGGTGTCCTCCAACGCGCACAAGTTCGGGCGCATGGACCTCGATGATCTCTTCTTCGAGCGACGGCGCTACTCGCGCTGGCGGGCGTACGGGCAGTCGAAGCTGGCCAACCTGCTCTTCACCAGTGAGCTCCAGAGGAGGGCGGTGGAACACCACACCGCCCTCACGGCAGTGGCCGCCCACCCCGGCTACGCCGCCACCAACCTGACGTCGGGGCCGGCCTTGGGGGCTGCCTTGCTCAAGCCCGTGCTCGCCCTCGGGGACCGCCTCGTGGGCCAGCCCGACCACATGGGCGCTCTGCCGCAGCTCTACGCCGCCACCATGCCTGACGTCCTGGCCGACGATTACTGGGGACCCGACGCGTTCCGTGAGCAGCGCGGCTACCCGACGCGGGTCGGCCGCACCGCCCAGGCCCTCGACACCGCCAGCGCCGCCGGCCTCTGGGGCCTCAGCGAAGAGCTCACGGGCGTCACCTACGCCTGGGGATGATGCAGGCGGAGCGGGCTCAGGCCACGAAGTCGTCGATGAGCTGGGCCAGCTCGAGCGGGTCGTCGCCCTGGATGCTGTGGCCCGCCTCGGCGACGTGCTCGACCCGGGCTCCCGGCTGCCGGCGCAGCAGCTCGGCCTCGGCGTCGTCGTCCACCACCGAACCCGCCCGCAGGCCCCGCACCAACATGACGGGCATCTCGATCCGTTCGAGCGCCTCCCACAGGTCGCCGACCGGCAGCGATCGCTCGGGGCTGCTGCTGCTGCCGTCGGTGAAGCGTCGGTAGCGCCAGACCCAGGAGCCGTCGTCGCGCTGCAGGGCGTTGTGAAGGATGCCACGGCGCAGCGACGACTCGGATCGGGTCGGGTTGAACTCGATCGTGCGGGCGAGGAGCTCGTCGAAGTCGGCAAAGCTCTCGGGGCCGTTGACGAAGGCGATGATGGCGACGGCGCCGGGGCCCTCCACCCTCGGGGTGACGTCCACAAGGACGACCTTGCGCACCAGATCCGGGTGCTGATCGGCGAGAGCGATGGTGGTCAGACCGCCGAGAGACATGCCCACCACGGCCAGCGCGTCGGGAGCCAGCTCGGCGACGGCCGTCGCGAGGTCGGCGGCGTTGCTGTGCACGTCCAGGCTGCCCTCCGACGGCGCGTCGGAGTGGCCGTGACCTGGAAGGTCGATGGCCACGAGCGGGCGTCCCAGGGCCAAGGCCACGGTGTCCCAGGTGTGGGCGTTCTGGGCGCCGCCGTGGAGCAGCACCAGCTCGGGTGGCCCGTCACCCCACACCAGCGCGCTGAGGCGCCGGCCGGTGGCCACCTCCACCGTCGTACGACGGACGAGGGGCGGTCCCTCGTACGGAAGCCCGAACTCCGCCGCGTTCTCGTGGAAGAGGCCGAGCTCGTCGTAGGGCACGCGGTCCGTCATCGCTGCAGCCTGGCACGGCCCAACGACAGCCGCTGCCCTACTGCAGGGGGATGACCTGCGGCTCGAAGCGGTTCTTGAGGCGGGCGAGCGAGCCCTTGTTCCGGGCGTGGATGACCGCCCGCATGACTGGCATGGTGAAGCCGAGGCGGCCGATGAAGCTCTCTCGGAGCACCACCTCGGTGCTGGCCCCCGTCGCGGTCAGCTGGAAGTCGGCGATGCCGGTCACCGGCCCGGCGTGCACCTCGAGCTGCAGCCGGTGGGGCGGATCGGCCAGGAGCGAGGTGGTGTCGTCCGCCATGGTGATGTTCTCGTTCGGCCCCACCTCGTGACCGAACTCCGCACCCGGGTTCGGGAAGGAGGGGTCGACGTGCCGGATCCGCTGGGCTCCCGCGAGCCAGTCGGGATAGGTCTCCGGATCGGCGAGGACGGCGTAGACCCGCTCAGGGGAAGCCGGGATGGAGGTGCGCGCCTCTGCCGGAGACAGCAGGCGCTGGAGCAGGTCGCGGGGGGCCATGGCGCTTCCTTTCCCGGCCCGGCCGACCCCGACACCTCCACCCGATTGGGGTCGAGCCCGTCCGTAGGTCCTATCCTGACGACGGGCCCGGCGACCAGCGCCGACCACCTGCATGCCAGATCACTCCCGTGCACTCGAAGCCGCGGCGTGGGCAGCAGCTGAGGGCATCGCCACCGCCGACCAGCGGGCGTTGCTCGAAGCCGATCCCGCCGCATGGCGCTTGATCCTCGAGCGGCTGATGGACGAGACCGAGGACAGCCTCGACTCGGTCAGCGGCATCGAGGGTCCGGAGCGCGCCCAGGTGGTCGGTGACTTCGAGGCCGACCTCGATCGCCTCGAGGCGGCCTACGACCTGCTGCTGGGCTCGGCCCGATCGGGATCCGAAGTGCTCATCCCCACTGCCGACCCCACCGGCGAGGTGCGCCTCCAGGCCTCCTGGGCCAACGGGTCCATCGTGGTCTGGGCGGGAGGCCCGGACATCGTCGCCCACAAGAACGCCGACCTCTCCGACCGTCTCGAGGCGCTTGGCGGACCGAAGCTGGGCTGGGCGCTCCACGCCGACGTCGCCCTGCCGAACGGGCTGCGGGCGGCCGCCCTCTCCATCCCGGTCGAAGAAGCCCTCGGCTGGCTGGTGGTGGCGGTCGGTGGCGGCCAGGGAGACGACGACGGGGTCGGCGCCAGCGTGCGCTGGCTCGGCCGGGTCGCTGTGGAGGCGGTGACCATCGTCGCCCAGGGCCGCATCGTCCCCAGCCTGCGCACCCATCGCCAGCCGGAGGGCAAGGTCATGGACCTCGCCGTCCGCTGGTCCCCGGCCCGGGTGGAGGATGCCGACGTCGCCCGGCTGGCCGGCGCCATGCCGGGGCCGGTGGCGGTCCTGTCCCGAAAGGACGCCCGCACGGTCACCCTCGAGGTGATCGGCGCCGTCGTCGACGCCATTGCCCTGGAGGCGGGGGAGAAGCTCGAGCGGCCGGCCACGCCGCCGGTGATCCGCAATGCCGCCGACGTCGGTGAGGCGTTCATCGCTCGGCTCGACGGCTCGAGCTTCACGGCGCCCATCCCGGCCGGCGCCGAGGTGTCCAAGCGCCTCGACCAGTGGGCCCACCAGGTGAGCGGGGTGGCCAAGACCACCCTCATCGTGCAGCTCGACCCGCCCGATCGTGGGGACGCGTGGTTCCTATCGGTGCTCGGTCGTGGTGCGGAGGGCGGGCTGCTCCCGATCGAACAGGCCCTGACCGACAGCAAGCGCACCCAGCACCTGGCCGACGAGATCGTCCGCCTCGAGCGGCTCTACGACAAGCTCGGGCGGGCCGGTGGCCTCCGGCGCGGGCAGGTCTACCTGAGCCAGGACGAGGCCTGGGAGCTGATGACCGTCACAGGCCCGGCTCTCGAATCGGCCGGGTTCGAGGTCCGGGTGCCGGCCCTGTCCCGCCGCAAGCCGTCACCGGCGCTCCGCATGTTCGTGGAGCCGACCGGAGAACGGGTGGTCGGCGCCCACCAGCTGAGCGACGTCCGCTGGTCGGCGGTGTTCGGGGACGTGGAGCTCACGGCCGCCGACGTGGCCCGACTCGCCTCGGAAGCCCGACCGCTGGTGCGGTCTCACGGCAAGTGGGTGGAGCTCGACCGGGTGGACCTCAAGGAGGCGGCCGCCGCCCTGGCCGAGCGGGCAGACTCCACCCGCCTCACCGGCGCGGAGATCCTCCGTCACGTCGTTGGGCTCGAAGGCACGCCCTTCGGCTCCGGGCTGAGCGTCGAGGGGAGCGGCTGGGTCACCGACCTCCTCCAGAAGGCCACCGAGGCCCCGACCGGCCCGGTCACCTCGCCAGACGGGTTCGTCGGCGAGCTGCGCTCTTACCAGGCGGAGGCCCTTGGGTGGCTCGGCTTCCTGGATGCGGTGGGCCTGGGCGGGTGCTTGGCCCTCGACATGGGTCTGGGCAAGACACCGACGGTGCTGGCCCACGTCGCTCGCACCCTGGGCAACGGGCCGGCGCTGGTCATCGCGCCCCCTGCCGTGGTCGGGAACTGGGCCGCGGAGGCCGCCCGCTTCACGCCCGGGCTCCGAGTCGTCGTCCACCACGGCGCCTCGCGGGCGTCGGCCGACGAGCTGGCCGCGGAGGTGGCCGACGCCGATCTCGTCATCACCACCTACGGGACCGCCGTCCGCGACGTCGAGGCCCTCGAGCAGCACCCCTGGGACCGGTTGGTGCTGGACGAGGCCCAGGCCATCAAGAACCACACCAACGAGACCGCCCAGCAGCTGCGTCGGATCGTCGCCCGCACCCGTCTAGCTCTCACCGGCACCCCGATCGAGAACGGCCTCGGCGACCTGTGGTCCATCCTCGACTTCACGAACCCCGGCCTGGTCGGCCCTCGCAACACCTTTGTCGCCCAGCTCTCTGGTGAGGGGGAAGTGGCCCTGAGGGCGCTCAACGGGATCCTCGTGTTCCGCCGCACCAAGACCGAGCCGGCCGTGGCGGCGGAGCTGCCCGATCGGATCGACGAGCTCGACCACTGCACGATGACGGCCGAGCAGATCGGCCTCTACCAGGCGGTGCTGGACGGCCTGGTCGTCCAGGCCGAGAGCGCCGAACGGGACGTGAAGCAGGGGGCGATACTCGCCGCCATCACCGCCCTCAAGCAGATCTGCAACCACCCGTGGAACTACCAGGCCGACGACAAGCCCCTCGCCGGCCGCTCCGGGAAGCTGAACCGGCTCGAGGAGGTCATCGACCAGGTGTTCTCGGCCGACGAGCGCATCCTGATCTTCACCCAGTTCGCCACATGGGGGGTGCGGCTGGCCGAACACCTCTCCGAGGTCACCGGTCAGCCGATCTCCTGCTACCACGGCGGCCTGGCGCGCGGCGCCCGCGACAACATGATCAAGGGGTTCCAGGAGGGCACTGGGGCGGGCGCGATCGTGCTCTCCCTGAAGGCAGGCGGCACCGGCCTCAACCTCACCGCCGCCAACCACGTGGTGCTGTACGACCGCTGGTGGAACCCGGCGGTGGAGGATCAGGCCCGGGACCGCGCCTGGCGGCTCGGCCAGACCCGCACCGTCCTGTCCCATCGGCTGGTCTGCCCGGGGACGGTGGACGAGCGAGTCGAGGAGGTGGTCGGAGGCAAGCGTCGCATCGCCGACCTCGTCCTGCCCAAGAGCAGCTCCCTCGCCGACCTCGATCCAGAGCAGCTCCGCACCGCGCTGGGGCTCCGACCCGATCAGCTCTTGGCGGAGGACGACCTGTGACGCAGCCGAAGAAGCGCTCACAGCAGCGTCGACGAGGCGGCGGTGGCGCAAAGGCCAAGCCCGTCGACATCTGGCGCCCGGTCCCACCCCTCCCCGCCCCCGAGCCCATCGCCCCGGCCACGGACCCCACCGCGCTCCTGCGCAGCATCGGTGCCCCCCCGCTGCGGGCCCGCAGCGACATGGCCGAGGCCTACCTGCTGGCGGTGTCGGAGCGGGCTGCCGGCCTCGCCACCGCACTGGCGGCGGCCGCCGGCCTGCTCGCCTCGCCGCCCGAAGCCGACTGAGCCGCCCTCAGCGGGCCGCCGACGGTAGACCGGCCGACGGCGTCGCCGTGTGCCTCGGATGGTCCGGCGGCAACCAGTGACGTGACGCTCAGGGTCCGCAGTGGCCGACCACGACGAGGGCGACGTCGTCGTCGGTCTCTCGGCCGTCGAGGCAGGCGCGCAGCAGGTGCTCCGTGAGGCCCTCGGCGGCCAGCCGCGGAGCGCCCTGGAAGACGTTGCGGAGGCGGTCGATGGAGTGGTCGATGGCCTCGCCGCGCCGCTCGATCAACCCGTCGGTGTAGGCGAGCAGCACGGAGCCGACCGGAAAGCTGATCTCGCTCACCTGGGCCTGCTGGATCTCGATGCCGAGGATGGGGTGCCGCCCCTCGGCCAGGACCGTCGTCTCTCCCGCGGGGCTGAGGAGGAGAGCCGGCGGGTGGCCGGCGGCCGCGTAGGCGATGGTGGCCGCCTGGGTGTCGATCACGAGCAGGAGCGCCGAGGCGGTCGGGTTGTGGGCGGCCGCCTGTAGCAGGGCGGTGGTCTGGGCGAACACTTCGCCGAGGTCGGTGCCGAGGCGCACCAGCGCGCCGATCACGGCTCGCAGCTGGGCCATCTCGCCCACCGCGGTGATGCCATGGCCGGCTACGTCGCCGATGATCAGCGCGTAGCGGTGCTCATCCAGCACGATGCCCTCGTACCAGTCGCCCCCCATCCCGACGTCGTGAGACGCGGGGCGATAGCGGGCGGCGATGTCCAGGCGCTCCGCATCCGGGAGCGGTACCAGCACGCTGTCTTGGAGGGTGGTCACCAGGCGGTGCTCGGCCTCCGCCAGGTTGGCGCGCTCCAGGGCCTGGCCGGCCATCTCGGCGATCGTGAGCAGCGTCGACACCAGCGCGGCGTGGAAGACCCGAGGGCCTCCCCAGGCGTGGACGATGGCGCCGGTGACCTTCCCCTCGCTGTTCCGGAGCGGGAGGGCCGCCCGGGCGCCGAAGCCGAGCGACGACGTGGACTCGGCGCTGTCGGGGTAGCGCTCCGTGAAGGCGTCGTAGTCCCCGATGAGGACCGAGTCGCCGGTGCGGGCCGCCTCGGTGAAGGCCAGCGGGGCATCGAGCGGCGGGTCCGTGAACTGCCGGCGGATCTCCTCTACGACCGAGCGTCCGTGGTGGGTGCGCAACCGACCGGCTTCTGCATCGACGAGGCCGATGCTGGTGGCGGTGGCGCCGACCGGGCCGCCGGACTCGGTGAGGGTGTCGAGCACCTCGGCCACCGTGACGGCCCCCGCCAACCGGGCGGCCAGATGCGCGAGCGCGGAGGCCCGCTGGGCGGCCTGGTCCGTGGAGCGGGCACGGTCGACCGTGTACTCGCACATCTCCTTCATCGTGCGGAGCGTGTCGAGGGTCGGAGCATCGAAGTCCACCTCGTGGTCCCAGGACAGCGCAAGGGTTGCGGCCACCTGTCCGTGGCGGTCTTCCAGGGGGAGGCAGGCGGCCGAGACGATTCCCGAACCCATCACGTCGTCGACCACCTCTGCTGGGGCGTGCTCCCGCCAGTCGGCGTGGGTGCGCAGCAGCAGCAGGTCGCCTGTACGGACCACCTCGGCGATCGGCACCGGTGTGGTCAGCGGGATCTCGGCGTAGCGAGCGATCAAGTCCGCGCCGAGGGCGGCCGTCCGGAGGATCCCGGCGTCGTGGTCGACGAGGCCGAGGTTGGCGCTGGTGGCGCCGAGGACCCCAGGGAGGTGGTCCCGGATCACCGCCTCCACCGCCTCGAGGGTGCCTGCCGCCGCCAGAGCCTGGGCGACGTCCGCCGTGCGACCGATGACCAGCGCGGAGCGGCGGCTGGCCCGATCGTGCGCCTCCGCCCGCCGGAAGAACAGGACCAGGCCGGCGAGGAGCAGGCTGGCGAAGGCGACCAGCGAGCCGGCCAGGGAGCGGTCCACGGCTCGACCGTCCTCCACCACGAGCGCCCACTGACGCCCGCTGGCCGTCACCTCGAGGCGCGAGCCGTTCCGGGGCGGTGCATCGCTGGAGGCGAGCATCGCGTCGCCGTCGTCGAGCCTGAACCGGCTCCCGGCCGGCAGCAGGGCGACGATGGCCTCGGCGAAGTCGTCGCCGTTGTAGACGGTGGCGACGAATCCAGCGTGCGCCGTCCGGCGTTGCGCCGTCGTGTCGAGCGGCTCGCCGACCCGATACAGCGGCTTGACGAGGAAGAAGGACACCGCCTGGTCGCTGGCGGACCGCACCGGCTCGGTCAGGACGGTCCGTCCGGAGTCCCGCGCCTCGACCGCCGCACGGCCGCGCACCGGGTCGGCCAGGATGTCGAAGCCGAGCACCGTACGAGTCGGTTCGTCGTCGGGGAACACCGCTCCCACCGGGTGGTACAGGGGTCGGTCGGCGGCGGGCACGAGCGAGCCGTCGCGCCGGTCGACGATGGGTCGGC
>JBDSUN010000320.1:0-4045 GCA_039927735.1 Acidimicrobiales bacterium
TCCCAGCTTGGTGGCCACGTGCTGGCGCACCTCCTCCCCCAGCTCGGCGCTGGGCGTGTGGGTGCCTCGAGCGATGACGTAGGCCATGATGGCCTGGCCGGTGAGGCTGTCGTTGGCCCCCACCACGGCCGCCTCGGCCACGGCCGGGTGATCGACGAGGGCGCTCTCCACCTCGGTGGTGGAGAGGCGGTGACCAGAGACGTTCATCACGTCGTCGACGCGTCCGAGGAGCCACAGGTAGCCGTCGTCGTCGAGCTTGCACCCGTCACCGGCGAAGTAGCGCCCCTCGAATCGGCTCCAGTACGTCTCCCGGTAGCGCTCCTCGTCGCCGTAGATGCCGCGGAGCATGGCCGGCCAGGGGCGGGTGAGGGTGAGGTAGCCGCCACCCCGATCGACGCGCTGGCCGGCGTCGTCGACCACCTCGGCCTCGATGCCGGGCAGCGGGAAGGTGGCCGATCCGGGCTTGGTGGTGGTGGCTCCCGGGAGCGGGCTGATCATGATGGCGCCGGTCTCGGTCTGCCACCACGTGTCCACGATCGGGCATCGGCCACCGCCGATGTGCTCGTGGTACCACATCCACGCCTCGGGGTTGATGGGCTCGCCGACGCTGCCGAGCAGTCGCAGCGCCGACAGGTCGTGGCTGGCCGGCTCCTCGGTCCCCCACTTCATGAAGGTGCGGATGGCGGTGGGAGCCGTGTAGAGGATCGTCACGCCGTAGCGCTCGGCGATGTCCCAGAGGCGGTCGCGCGCCGGCGTGTCAGGGGTGCCCTCGTAGATCACCGAGGTGGCCCCGTTGGTGAGGGGCCCGTAGACGATGTAGCTGTGGCCAGTGACCCACCCGATGTCGGCGGCGCACCAGTACACGTCCGTCTCGGGGTGGAGGTCGAACACGTACTTGTGGGTGAAGGCCACCTGGGTGAGGTAGCCCCCGGTCGTGTGCATGATCCCCTTGGGCTTGGCCGTCGTCCCGGACGTGTACAGCAGGAACAGGAGGTCCTCGCTGTCCATCGGCTCGCATGGGCACTCGACGCCGACGCCGGCCATGAGGTCGTGCCACCACGCGTCACGCCCGTCCTGCATGTCGACGGGCTCGTCGACCCGCTTCACCACCACGACGTGCTCGACGCTGGGCGTTGACGCGACCGCGGCGTCGACGTTCGGCTTCAGGAGCGACGGCGCCCCGCGGCGGTAACCGCCATCGGCGGTGACCACGACCTTGCACTCGGCGTCGTTGATGCGGTCGATCAGCGAGTCGGGGCTGAAGCCACCGAACACCACCGAGTGGGGCGCACCGATCCGGGCGCACGCCAGCATGGCCACGGGCAGCTCCGGCACCATCGGCATGTAGATGCACACACGATCGCCCTTGACGATCCCGAGGCCCTTGAGCACGTTGGCGAACCGCTGCACGTCGGCGTGGAGGTCGGCGTAGGTGATGGTGCGGGTGTCACCGGGCTCTCCCTCCCAGTGATACGCCACCTTGTCGCCGCGGCCGGCCAGGACGTGACGGTCCACGGCGTTGTGGCACACGTTGAGCTTGCCGCCCACGAACCACCGGGCGAACGGGAGGTCCCACTCCAAGATGGTGTGCCACTCCTCGTCCCAGTCGAGCAGCTCGGCCGCCTGGCGCGCCCAGAAGCCCTGCCAGTCTTGGTTCGCCTCGTCGTAGAGGAAGGGTGAGGCCGCCAACGTCGACCTCTTGAAGGCCTCCGACGGCGGAAAGGTGCGGTCCTCGAGAAGGTAGTCCTCGATGGTGGCGCCCGGCTGTGGTTCGTCGGCCATCGGAGTCCCCCTCGGTGCTGATCGGCGAAGCGAAGCCAACCCTATGCGTCCCACTACGGTCCCCCGCCATGGCCGATCCGACGCCCCTCGTGCTCGTCGAACACCCCCGTCCTCACGTCGCGGTCGTGACGATGCACCGCCCCGATCGACTCAACGCCATGTCCATCGAGCTGGTCTCGGAGCTGCACGACGCCCTCGACGCCGTCGCCGAGGAGAACGACACCTGGGTGGTCGTGCTGACTGGCTCCGGTCGGGCCTTCAGCTCCGGCCTGGACCTCCGGGACCACGGCGTGGTCCCGAACATCGGGGGCCTCCAGGTCGGTCGGATCGCCCAGAAGGCCATGCGGCACTACTCCCGCCTGGTCCCCCGCCTGCGTCGTCTGCCGCAGCCGGTGATCGCAGCCGTCAACGGGCCGTCCTACGGGGGCGGCATGTGCTTGGCCCTGGGGGCGGATCTTCGCTTCGCGGGCGAGTCGGCCACCTTCAACAGCACCGGCATCGTGAACGGGCTCACCTCCACCGAGCTCGGGGCGTCGTGGCTGCTCCCCCGCCTCATCGGCGTGGCCCGCTCCAACGACCTGCTGCTGACGGGCCGGGTGGTGGACGCCGCCGAGGCGCTGTCCATGGGCCTCGTCTCACGCGTGCTTCCCGACGACGAGCTGCTCGACGGCTGCCTCGACGTGGCCACCTCGATGGCCCGCTTCAGCCCGTACGGCCTGTCCATGACCAAGGACGTGCTGTGGGCCAACCTCGAGGTGTCGAGCCTCGAGGCGGCCGTGGAGCTGGAGGACCGCAACCAGCTCATGCTCGGCTTCACCGAGAACCTCCCTGAAGCCATCCGCGCCTTTGAGGCTGGTCGCCCCCCCGACTACACCGACCAGCCGAGACGAGGCATGTTCCCCGACTGACCTCTTCAGGATCTGTGTGCGGTTCTGCGCACATGGTGCGCAGAACCGTTCACAGATCCTGGGGCCACTCGAGGACACGGAAGGCGCCGAGGCCGGTCGGGTCGCAGAGGGCTTCGGCCTCGGTTATGCGGCTGCGGGCTCGGACGGCGGCGAGGTCGCCGAAGCCGGCTCGCTCGTGCCAGATCCGGCGGCCCTCGGCGACCAGGTCATCGATGCCGTGGGCGCGGAGCCACTCCGCCTGCGAGCGGTTCGACGACGGCGGCGGGAGCTGGTCGACGGTCACCTCACAGGTGATGTCCTGGGTTCCGAGGCCTTCGAGGGGCGGGGCGCCTCGCACGTGCTGGCGGTAGGTGCGGAGCCACTCGTGCATCGGCCGGCCGGCGAGGTCGGCAGTCGTCGAGGCATAGTCGATGGCGACCACCCGGCCGTCTGGTCCGGCGAGGGCGAGCGCATCGCGGACCCACTCGGCGGCGACGGTCTGGCGGGGGATGCGGGCACCGATCGGCAGGTCGGGGCCCTCAGCGGCCGTGGGCAGGAGGACCTCCACCAGCTCGTCGCCCTCGATGCCGACGTGGACCTCGCTCCACCCGGCGGCCGTGTGCTCCAGGAGACCGAACGGGAGGTTGTCGAGCAGCTCGTTGGCCAGCACGATGCACGGTCCGCTGAGCCGAGGGAGATCGGCCCGACTGACGACGATGGGGCCGCCAGGCGCGAGGAGCGACGTCGAGTCGTCACCGCCGGGCTCGACCAGGCCGGCGAAGGCCGCGGTCGGATCCTCGAGCGGCAACCCGTCCGCGTGCTGGACCCGTTGGGCTGCGGCGCGCTCGACCAGGACATAGCGCAGCGCCGCTCCGCACCTGGGCTCCGCGGCCAGGACCGAGCGGGCGAGGGTGCCGGGGCCGGCTCCGGCCTCCACCACCACGAACGTCGGTGGCTGTCCGGCCTCGTCCCACCACGCGTCGAGGGCCCGGGCGACGACGAGACCGAACAGGGGCCCGACCTCGGGGCTGGTGAGGAAGTCTCCTCGCCGACCGGCCTGACCCCCGGCGGCGTAGAACCCGTGAGCAGGGTGGTAGAGGGCTAGGTCTACCACCTCGTCGAAGAGGATCGGGCCTCCCCGGAGGATCCCCTCCCGGAGGCGCTCCTCGACCGGGGTCACAAGACCTCCGCCACGAGGGGGAGATCGAGGACGATCTTGGCCCCGCCGAGCGATGCGGATGCGTCGATGCGCAGCGCACCGCCCGCCGCCCGAGCCGCCGAGACGGCAATGTCGAGACCCAGTCCGGTGGAGCCGCGAGCGCTGGATCCGCGGTCGAGGACAGCGTCGGCGTCGGCGATCCCCGGTCCGCCGTCCT
>JBDSUN010000321.1:0-11588 GCA_039927735.1 Acidimicrobiales bacterium
GCCGGGGTGCTCCACCAGTCCGTGGAGGACACCGTGGCCGGGCTGGGAGTCGACGGTCGAGCGTGGGACCGCCACATCGGCTGGGCGGCCCGTCGCTGGGGTGATCTGGCGCCGGCGGTGCTGGCGCCGTTGCTGGTAGTGCCGCGCCACCCCTTCACCATGGCGGGCTTCGGTCTACGGGGGCTGCTGCCCGCCACCCTGGCCGGACGCGCGTTCTCCACCGAGGAGGCTCGGGGACTCTTCGCGGGCGCCTCCGCCCACTCGTTCCTGTCCCTCTCCCACCCGCTCACCACGTCGATGGGCATCATGCTGCTGGCCTCCGGCCACGTGGCCGGGTGGCCGATCGCGCGTGGCGGATCGCAGTCGATCGCCGACGCAATGGCCAAGCGGCTGGCCGAGCTGGGAGGCTCGATCGAGACGGGGCGACCCGTAGCGTCGCTGGCCGACCTCCCCGAATCACGCGCCGTGCTCTTCGACCTCACGCCCCGCCAGGTCCTGCGGATCTGCGGTGACGCCCTCCCGGGTCGGTACCGGACACGCCTCGGCGCCTTCCGCTACGGCCCTGGTGTGTTCAAGGTGGACTACGCGTTGTCGGAGCCAGTGCCCTGGACAAACCCCGAGGCACGACGGGCGGGCTCGCTGCACCTGGGCGGCACACTCGCCCAGGTGGCCGAAGCGGAAGCGGAGGTCGCGGCGGGCCGTCACCCCCGTCGTCCGTTCGTGCTCGTCGGCCAGCAGAGCCTGTTCGATCCGAGCCGGGCGCCGGATGGCCAGCACACGTTGTGGACGTACTGCCATGTGCCGGCGCGCTCCACCCTCGACATGACCGCCGCCATCGAAGGGCAGCTCGAGCGGTTCGCTCCGGGGTTCCGCGACATCGTCCTCGCCCGCCACACCGCCGACAGCAGCTGGTACGAGGCCTACAACCCGAACGTCATCGGGGGCGACATCGCCGGCGGCTCGCACGGCGGCATGCAGCTGGTCATGCGTCCTCGCCCCGGTCTGCACCCCTACAAGACGCCCAACCCGCGCCTGTTCCTGTGCTCGTCGTCCACCCCGCCCGGAGGGGGCGTGCACGGCATGTGCGGTCTCCACGCCGCCAACGCCGCCCTCGCCACCACCCTGCGGTAGCCGAGCGGCTGACCGTCCTAGGCTCCCGCCGATGGGGATCCGTGTCGTGCTGGCCGAGGACAACACGCTGCTGCGGGAGGGCATCGCCCGCCTGCTCGAGCGGGCGGAGGACATCGAGCTCGTGGGCACGGCCATCGACCGTCCCACCCTCGAGGCGCTGATCGAGGCCGAGTCGCCCGACCTGGTGGTCACCGACATCCGGATGCCGCCGACCGGCACAGACGAGGGCATCCAGATCGCTGCTGCGCTGCGCGAGAGCCGGCCGTCGATGGGGGTGGTGGTGCTCAGCCAGTACGCCGAGCCGGCCTACGCGCTGGCGCTGCTGGAGGGCGGCTCCGAGGGCCGGGCCTACTTGCTCAAGGAGCGGGTGAGCGACGTCGATGACCTCCTCGCCGCCATCCGGACGGTGGCCGAGGGCGGGTCGGTCATCGACTCGAAGGTGGTGGAGTCACTGGTGTCCACCAAGCGGCCGCAATCCAGCGACGTCGACCGGCTCACGCCGCGCGAGCGGGAGATCCTCGGCGAGATGGCGCAGGGAAAGAGCAACGCCGCCATCGCCGCGGCCACCGTGCTCTCGACGCGCGCCGTCGAGAAGCACACCAACTCGATCTTCTCGAAGCTGGGGCTGTCCGAAGAGGTGGACGTGAACCGGCGGGTCAAGGCCGTGCTCCTCTACCTCGCCGACGCCGGAGGGGGAGGGGGAGGGTAGCCACACCCTCTCGACACCTGGCTCCACCCTGGGAGGCGCCATCGTGCCCCACGAAGATGACCCCGAGATGATGGTTGCCGCCGATGGGGTGTCCGTGCTGATCGTGGATGATCAGGTGCCCTTCCGCCTCGCCGCGCGCGCCGTCGTGCGACGCACCGACGGCTTCGAGCTGGTGGGCGAGGCGGCTGACGGAGACGAAGCCGTGGCACGGGTGCGCGAGCTGCGCCCCAGCCTCGTGCTGATGGACATCAACATGCCTCGCCTGAACGGCATCGAGGCCACACGCCAGATCATGGCGGAGGTCCCCGGCACCACGGTGTTCCTGTGCTCCACCTACCAGCGCGACGACCTGCCCCCGGAGGCGGAGTCGTCCGGCTTCGCCGCCTACGTGAACAAAGAGGAGCTCGGCCCCGATCTCATCCGCCGCCTGTGGGACGAGCGCGCCGCCCCCTGATGGGCGCTCAAGCCTCCCGCAGCGACTGCACCGACATCCGCGCCGCCCGGCGGGCCGGTCCCTCGCCGACCGCGTTGGCCAGCACGACGAGGCCAGCGAGGGCCACGGTGACGGGCAGGATCGGGAGAACTGGGGTCGACACGGCGCCGAGGTCGCTGGCGAAGGCCATCCAGGCCACCCGGCCCACCACGAAGCCGAGGGGCACCCCGACGACGAGCGCCACCAGCATCGTGACGTTCGTCTGCCACCGTACGGACGCCCGCACCTGCCGGGCGTCGAAGCCCAGTGCTCGCAGCGTGGCAAACGTGCGGGCGTGACGGCGGACGGTGGAGCCAAGGGTCAGCACCAGGGCGACCACAGCGGCAAGGCCAAGGACGCTGGCGAAGGCCGCCGAGGTGGCGACGGCTGGGCCCAAGCCGCGGATCTCCCCCGGGCGGAGCTCGACGTAGGCCTCGGCTGCCTCCGGCGGCAGGCCGTCGGTCATCGTCTTGGCCACTGCGGCGATGACGTGGGCCTGGGCGGCCCCCGTCAGCTCGCCGTCCACGTCGACGAACACGACGACGGGATAGGCCGCCGGGTTCCGCCGCCTGAGCCCCTCGACCGTGAGCACGGCGCCGCGTCCGAGGCCCGGGTGGTCGGCGGTGAGCTGACCGACCGCAGGCATGGCCACCAGGCCAGTCACCCGGAGCGCCGGGCCATCCTTCCCCTCGACCAGATCGCCCGGCACCAGGCCCAGCCCCTGCGCGGTGGTGGAGCCCAGCGCCACGTCGTCCGGTCCCTCTGGAAGGGTGCCCGACAGGAGGGTGACCGGCGGCGGGCCGCTGTGCACGAGGATGCCCATCGCACTCACGCTGCGGCCGCCGAGCGCAAGCTGACCGTAGGCACCCACGGCGACGGCGTCGACGGCGGGGTCGTCAGCCAGCGCAGCCGCTCCATCGGGATCCACGGACTCGTAGCCACCACCGAACGAGACCGCCATGTCCGAGGCCCAGCCATAGCGTGCGGTGTCGTCCAACAACCCGCGCACGCTGGCCCCGAACACGAGTGCGATGACGATGGCGATCACCGACACGGCGCACGCAGCGATCGTCGAGCGAGCCGGTACGCCGGTCGACCGGGCGTTCTCCCCGAGCGCCTGGTGAGCGCCCACGACGCTGGCCGGCGGCGCCCCGGCGGCGGCCAGCGCGCTCACGACGCGCACACGCCTTCGCGACGAGGCCTCCGGGAGATGCGATGCGACCCGCGCGCCGAACACGGCGACGAGAGCCAGGGCTGCTCCCAGCGCCACTCCTCCTCCCACGACCATGGTGACGTCGAGGTCGACGCCCCGGTTCGGTTCGATGTCGCGCACACCTCCGATCGGGGCCAGCGGAGACAGCGCGGTGGCGAGCAGCATCGCCCCCAGCGCGCCGATGGCGCTGGCGGAGACCGCTGGCGCACCGAGCGCGATGGCCCTCGCGCTCGGTCGCAGTCCGAGAGCCCGCAGCGTCGCAGCATCGCTGGTGCTCTGGCCGCTGAGGCGAAGGCCCGCCAACGTGCCGAGGGTGAGGGCGGCGACGAGGGCAGCCAGGCCGAAGACACCGAGCCCGGTCACCACGGGCCGGATCGCCCGCTGGACAGACGTGGCCTGCTGGTCCGTGCGCTGGACGATGATGGCGTTGTCCTCGCCCACGAGGCTCGCGTAGTCGGCGATGACCCGGTCGACGTCGGTTCCCGGGGAGAGCCGAAGGCCCTGCCAGAGATACGAGCCGAGATCCTCGCGGTAGAGCTCGGTCAGCGCTGGAGTCGCCAGGATGCGAGGCGACCGGTCGAAGTCGTCGCTCAGGACCTCGGTGGGGAAGAGGCCGATGCCGACGACGACCACCGGCTCCTCGGCCAGGATGGGCGCGTCGAGAGGGTTGCCCTCTCCGAAGCCCCCGCGGGCCTGGAGCGTGAGGTCGTCGCCGACGCCGAGGTCGGAGTAGCTGGCGGCGATCTCGTTGATGAGGACTTCGTCGACCCGGTCCGACCGGGGCAGGCGGCCGTCGCTGATCGCGACGCTGTCGACGTCGATGTAGCGGCCATCCAGCGAGCCGACGACCTCGGCGCTGCTGAGCTCACCATCCACCACCGGGAACATCGCCTCGAGGCCGATGTAGCTGGCGTCCTCCTCCACCCCATCGATCGAGGCGGCCCGGGTGGCAAACCCGTGGGCGGTGTCGATCGAGAAGGCCGAGCCCTCCTCGACCGGCCCCACTTGCACGGCGACGTCGGAGGCGTGGCTGGCCTCCAGGTACCGGGGGAACGCGGAGGCCGTGCGACGGGCGCCAGCCAGCGCCGCGAGCGCGACCCCGCCGGCCAGCGCCACGATCAGGGCGGTGGCGAGGATCTCGCGCCGGCTCGTGCGGGTGGAGTGACGAACGAGCAGGCCGAGTGCGCCCATCAGAGCGGGATGTCGCCGGTGATGGTGGCGCCCTCGTCGGGGGCGGACTCCCAGACCACCGTGCCCCCGAAGGCGCCAAGGCGGTCGCTCATGTTCACGAAGCCGTGGCCGGCCCTGGCCGCCGCCGAATCGAACCCGGGCCCGTCGTCGCGCACCTCGAAGTACAGCTGCGTGTCGTCGGCGCGGACGGTCAGGCGCACGGATGCGCCCGGGGCGTGCTTGGCGGCGTTCTGCAGGGCCTCGAGGCAGCAGAAGTAGACGGCGGCCTCGACGTCGCTCGGATAGCGCCCGATCCCGTCGGCGTGCACCGACACGGCCAGCGGGCTCCGGTTGGCGGCGGCGCGGAGCGCCTCGGCCAGGCCGCTGTCCATGAGCAGGGGTGGGTAGATGCCATGGGCGAGGTCGCGCACCTCCTGGATGGTGTCCTTCACGGCGTCGGCCAGGGCGTCGAGCATCTCGCCGGCGCCCTCGGGGTCGTCGGACAGCATGTCCTTGGTGAGGCGGAGGTTCACGGCCAGCGCCACGAGGTGCTGCTGGGCGCCGTCGTGGAGGTTCCGCTCGATCTTGCGGCGCTCGGCGTCACCGCTGGCGACGATGCGAGCTCGCGATGCCTGGAGGTCCTCGTTGGCCAGCTTGAGGTTCTCGATGCTCTCCTGCAGCGCGGAGTCGAGCTGCACGTTGTGCAGCGCCAGGCCGACCTGGCGGGCCAGCTCGGTGAGGACGCGGTCGTCCTCCTCGGTGAAGTGGTCGCCGTCGGCGGCTCGCTCGATCACGAGGAGTCCGAGCAGCTCGCCCGAGTGGGAGGCCGGGGCGACCCGGAGCTGGGCGCGGTCGCGCTCTTGGAGGATGGCGGGGAGCCACACCTCGAGCCAGGCGTTGCCGGTCACGCCGGCCCGGGTGACGACGGGCTGCTCCTCGGCGCCGAGCGTGATTGGTGTCGCCCTGCGGTCCGGGACGGCGACGGCCAGCTCGAGGCGCCCGCCCGAGCCCGTCCAGATCTCGGCCCGGCGCAGCACGAGCACCTTGCGTAGCGACTCGGCCAGCTGGAGCAGCAGCTCGTCCATGGGGATGGACCGGCTCAGGCGACTGCCCCAGGTGCGGAGGACCTCGTCGGGAGGCTGCCGCTCGCCGTAGACGAGGCGGTTGGCGCTCTCGGCCAGGCGTTCGCGGGCCGGCACGTAGGCGAGCGACGCGACGGCGGCGGCGAGCATCGACAGCACGAGGAGGGAGCGCTCCGCGTCGGCCGGCGCCCGCCCCAACCCGATCACGATGACCAGGTACACGGCCACCACCACCGCGGTCAGGCCCGTCGCTGACACGGTGTGCACGAGCACGCGATCAACTCGCCGGGAGATGCGAGGGCTGGTGCCGGCGACGAGGGATAGCGGCACGAGGGCGGTGGCGGCGGCGGCCACCTCAGCGGGATGGCTGGGCCATTCGACCAGCAGGTGGAGGGCGGCGACCACCAGGGCCACCTCGATCACGATGGCCACGGCGCACCCCAGCAGCTGCAGCCGCTGGCGCGACGCGCCGGTCGAGCGGAGGTACGTCTGGTGGGCCGACAGCAACCCGACGAGCAGCACGGTGACCACGCTTGCGGCGACGGCGGCGACCGAGGGCACGCGGTCGGCGGCGGCCAGGGTGCCTCCGACCACCGCTGCCGTGGCGTACCCGACCACGGCCAGGTTGCGACGAGCTGCTCGACCGATGGCGCCGTCGGGCACCACGAGCTCGAGGTGGAGGGCCACCGCCGGAACGAGGCACGAGGCCACGACGTGCAAGGCGGCGAGGTCCTTGGAGCTGGCGGTAACCGCCCAGGCCCCTCCCACCAGAGCAGCCCCGCCGACGACCGCAGCGAGGCGCTCGGCGTGGCGCACGGCCAGCCCGACGGCGGCGACTCCCCAGAGAGCGACCAGCGCGGCCCGCACCCAGCTCCCGGCCACGAGCTCGTCGGCCGAGAGGCTGAGGGCGGCGAGGCCCAGCCCGGCGATCCCGCCGACGAGGGCCAGGGTCCGCGGTGCGCCGACACCCAGATGGGCATCCACGCGGCGGTCGAGGGTGGGGGACGCAGCGGTCACCTTCGGCTCAGGCCGTGAAACCGGCGACGGCAGCGCCGTCGCCCGGGTCGACGACCTTGCCGTCCTTCATGCGGGCGATCCGCTGGGCGGCGGCGGCCACGTCGTCGTCGTGGGTGACCATGAGGATGGTCTGACCGCCCTGGTGCAGGCGACGGAACAGCTCGATGACCTCCTGGCCGCCCTCGGAGTCGAGGGCGCCGGTGGGCTCGTCGGCCAGCAGCAGGGTGGGCTCGTTGGCCAGCGCCCGGGCGATGGCCAGGCGCTGCCGCTGGCCTCCGGAGAGCGAGCCGGGCGCCGCCTTGGCCTTGTCGGACAGGCCGAGGAGGTCGAGCAGGTCACGACCGCGGGTCTCCGCCGGCTTGCGCTTGAGGCCCGCGACCATGGCCGGCAAGGCGACGTTCTCCAGCACCGTCATGCCCTCGAGGAGGTTGAAGAACTGGAAGACGATGCCGATGTGCTTGCGGCGCATGCGGGCCAGCTCGTCCTCGGTCTTGCCGGTGACCTCCTCGTCGGCCAGCAGGATGGTGCCCTCGTCGGCCTGGTCGAGGCCGGCGACGAGGTTCAGCAGGGTGGACTTCCCGCAGCCCGATGGCCCCATGATGGCGACGAACTCGCCACGAGCCATCTGGAAGTCGGTGCCGCGCAGTGCCCGCACCGGGGCGTTCTCGGCCTCGAACGTGCGCCGGACCCCCCGCACGTCGAGCACGAGGTCGGTGGCGCTGATGGGGGAGGTGAGGACGGGCTCGGTGGTGGTCATGGCTGGCTCCAGGTCTCTCGTTCGATCCGGTAGGTGGTGACGGGGGCGGCTCGTCCCTTGACGAGCTCGGGAGGCAGGGCGGTGGCAGCGGGTGGTGCGGTGAGCCCCTCCCAGGTGGCCTCGCTGAGGATGGTCTGCCCACCCGGCCGCGCCATCTCCTGCAGGCGCTGGGCCAGGTTCACGGTGTCTCCGACCAGGGTGTACTCCAAGCGCTCCTCAGATCCCAGCAGCGCGGCGGCCGCTTTGCCCGTGGACAGGCCGATGCCGAGCAGGAACTCCTCCCGGCTCGTACCCTCCCACGACCGGTTGAGGTCGTGCTGCGACCGGTGCATGGCCAGGGCCGCCTCGAGGGCCTTGTCGGCGTGGTCGGGCTGCGGGAACGGCGCCCCGAACACCGCCATCACCGCATCGCCGACGAACTGCATGACCGTGCCCCCGGCGCCGATGATGGCTCGGTTCATCACCGCTCGGTGCTCGTTGAGCTGGGCGGCCAGGTTGGTGGGGGTCGTGCGCTCGGCGATCGACGAGTAGCTCCGGATGTCCGACATGAGGACCGTGACCTCGAGCTCCTCGGACTCCCCGATGTGCTTGCCCTCCTTGCGCAGCTTCTCGGCCAGCCCGCCCGGCAGGAGGCGGGACAGCGTCTCGCCCTGCTCCTCCCGGTCGACGATCATCTGGTGCAGCATCCGCAGCCGGCGCAGCGCGCTGTCGGCCCCGGTCGACGCGCCCTTGGCCAGGTCGAGGAACAGGCGCTCCACGGCGTCCGAAACTGCCTCTGGGGTGGTCCGGCGGGCTACTGCGATGGCCTTGATGGGGCGGCCTTCGGCGATGAAGGTGAGCAGCTCCTGGTCGGCCTCGCTCAGGTCGTCATCACCGGCCTGGACCGGGCGCACGAGCGCATCGACGATGACGGGGTCGAGGAGGGTTCCGCCGGTGGCGACGGCCCGGATGGCGTCGATGAGCTGGTCACCCTCGGCCAGCCGGTCCTTCAGGAGGTAGGAGTACCCGGCGGCACCGTCGGCCAGGAGGGACACGGCGTACTCGGGATCGTCGAACTGGGAGAGGATCACGATGCCGGTGCCGGGGGTGCGCTTGCGGATCTCCTTGGCGGCGTCGATGCCCTCCCGCTGGAACGAGGGCGGCATGCGGATGTCGCTCACCACCACCTGGGGCTGGTGCTCGGCGGCGGCGGCGAGGAGTTCCGGCAGGTCGGCCGCCTCGCCCACGACCTCGACATCGGCCTCGCGGGCCAGCAGGGCTCGCACGCCGGCTCGCACGAGGAGGTTGTCGTCGGCCAGGACCACGGTGATCACGCCATCGGGCATGGGCACCATTCAGCCAGATGCGGCCGATCCCGAGAAGGGGGCAGCCATGCGACCGGATGGGGGTGCCAGCCCCACCCCTCGACGCCAGTCAGCGCCCTTGGGTCGGTGGAGCTCCAGGGTCATGGTGGAGGCATCCGAGGCAAGGAGCGTGTGCGATGAGGATCGAGTCGAGGGTCGTCGGGGTGTCGTGGATCCCGTCCGAGGCGGTCAAGGGCGCCATGAAGGCGCCCTTCGAGCTGGGCATCGCCCACTACGACCAGCCGTTGCCCGACGAGCTCGGTGACCTCGAGGACTGGCGGGCCCGGGACCTGTTCCGGGTGGCCAACGACCTGCAGGCGTGGATCGACGTCGACGACGACGGCGCCATCGTCGGCCACGGGTACACCGGTGGCGGCGTGATCGGGGCCACCACGATGGGGATGGCGGGGGCGTCCGCCACCTTCCAGGCCGTCGGGTACCCAGACCTCCAGGTCGATGCTGAGGTCGGGCACGGGTGGGTCCGCTTCCAGCAGACGGCCGGAGGCCGTACCGGGGTGCCCGCCCCGCGCCGGGTGGCCAAGCCGCCGTTCGTGCAGTACCACGCACCAACGGCCTGGTCGACGCTGGCTCTGACGATCCACGCGGACGGTCGGGCCGACTGGGATGTGGTTGGGGCCAGCGCCTTCCCCCGTCACTGGATCTACGGTCCGGACGGCAAGCTGGCCGCCAAGACCGGTCTCGTCGACTTCAAGGACTGGTACCGGACGGCCTTCGGGGACCACAGCCCCTGGGGCGGCGAGGACTCACCCACGTTGGTGGCCGAGGTGGAGTCGGCCATGGAGCGCCAGCTGTCCCGGGTGATCATGGGGGAGGGCAAGCCGAAGGTGCGCAAGCTCAAGGCGGGGGCGGCCCTCACCCAGCAGGGCGAGGAGGCCGACGCCATCTACCTCCTGCTCGACGGCGTCATCCGTGTGGAGGTCGACGGGGAGGAGATCGCCAACCTCGGTCCGGGAGCCTTGATCGGGGAGCGGGCCGTGCTCGAGGGTGGGCGGCGGACGGCCACCCTCATCGCGGTCAGCCCCTGCAAGGTGGCCGAAGCTCGCAAGGTGGAGCTCGACCTGGCCAAGCTGGCCGAGATCAGCGAGGGCCACCGACGCGAGGAGACGAACGCTCCGTGAAGGTCCACGTGCTCGGTGTGCGGGGGTCCACCCCGGCGCCCTGGCACGCCTTCGCGCGGCACGGCGGCAACACCTCGTGCATCGCCCTGGCCCGGGACGGCCAGCCCCCGAGCCTGCTGCTCGACGCCGGCACCGGCATGCGGGGCCTCGGTGCGCTGCTGGGGGAGCAGCCGTTCCGGGGCGCGCTGCTGCTCGGACACCTGCACTGGGACCACACCCAGGGCCTCCCGTTCTCCCGGGCCATGGACCACGATGGCGCGGAGGTGCGCCTGTGCCTCCCCGACCAGGAGGACGGTGACGAGGCGATCGACGTGCTCCGTCGGGCCATGTCGCCCCCCCACTTCCCGATCGGTCCGGAGGGGCTGCGAGGCGCGTGGAGCTTCGAGAGCCTCGAGCCGGGTCCGCACCACGTCGCCGGCTTCGAGGTGCTGGCCTTGGAGATCCCGCACAAGGGCGGGCGCACCTACGGCTACCGAGTCACCGATGGTCGCCACGCCGTCGCCTACCTGTCGGACCACGGTCCCGCTGCTCTAGGTCCCGGTCCTGAAGGCTGGGGCCCCTACCACGACACCGCCCTGGCCCTGGCGGCCGGGGTCGACCTGCTGATCCACGATGCCCAGCACACCGCGGCCGAGCTGCCCACCCGTGCCGGTTGGGGTCACTCGGCCGCCGACTACCCGGTGCGGCTCGCCGAGCTGTCCGGTGCAAAGGCCGTCCTCCTCTTCCACCACGACCCGACCCGAACCGACGACGAGATCGACGCCATCGTCGAGTCCTTCAGCGACGCGCCCGTCCCGGTCACCGCCGCCGCCGAGGGCACCACCATCGACCTCTAACGCGCCGACGTCGTCAGATCTGGAGGTGCCAGGCGAGGAAGGCGAGGACGTCGGCTCGTTCCTCGATCTGCTTGATGGCCGGCTTGCCCTGGCCGTGGCCGGCGGCTGACTCCACCCGGAGCAGGACCACGTTGTTCGACGCCGCCTGGAGGCGGGCGGCCATCTTGCGGGCGTGGCAGGGGTCCACCCGGCTGTCCTCCTCGCCGGTGGTGACGAGGGTGGCCGGGTAGGCGGTGCCGTCGACCACCTGGTGGTAGGGCGAGTAGGCGTGGAGCCAGGCCAGCTCCTCGGGCACCTCGGGGTCGCCGTACTCGGGGATCCAGAGGCGAGCGATGAGGAAGCGGGGGAACCGCACCATGTCGGTGAGGGGCACGTCGCAAACCACTGCTGCGCACAGGTCGGGTCGGCGGGTCATGCACGCGGCCACGAGCAGGCCGCCGTTGGACCCCCCTCGGATGGCCAGGCGATGGCGCGACGTCCGGCCCTGGTCGACGAGCCAGTCGGCGGCGGCCTCGAAGTCGGCGAACACCTGCGGCTTGTTGGCCCGCATCCCGGCCTGATGCCATGCCTCGCCCTCTTCGCCGCCGCCCCGGAGGCCGGGGATGGCCAGCTGCCCGCCCGCTTCGCACCAGGTGGCCACGAAGGGACTCCACGCCGGCGTCTCGGTGACGTTGAACCCTCCGTAGCCGGTGAGCAGCGTCGGCGTGCTGGCGTCGACG
>JBDSUN010000322.1:0-4310 GCA_039927735.1 Acidimicrobiales bacterium
GGTGGTGCCACTGCCCGAGGTCAGCGAGCGGGAGCTGATCCTCAAGGTGCACTCGAAGTCCAAGCGCATGCACGCCGACGTCGACCTGCTCGTCGTGGCTCGCGGCACGCCGGGGATGTCCGGCGCCGACCTCTCCAACCTCGTCAACGAGGCGGCCCTGTTCGCGGTACGGGGCGGCGACGACGAGATCCACCAGAAGCACTTCGAGCTGGCCCGTGATCGCGTGCTGATGGGCGCCCGTCGCGAGTCGATGGCCCTCGCCGATCGCGAGAAGGAGGCCATCGCGTACCACGAGGCCGGTCATGCCGTGGCGGCGGCCGTCCTCCCCCACGCCGACCCCGTCCACAAGGTCACCATCCTCCCGATGGGGATGGCCCTCGGCGTCACGCAGCAGCTGCCCCTCGACGACCGCCACATCTACCGGCAGGACTACATCGAGGACAGCCTCGTGGTCCGCATGGGTGGTCGCATCGCCGAGGACCTCGTCTTCGGGGTCATCTCCACCGGCGCCAACAACGACTTGGTCGGCTCCACCGAGCTGGCTCGCAAGATGGTGCGGGAGTGGGGGATGTCCGACCGCATCGGGCCGATGGCGTGGGGCGCGGCGGGGGCGGTCTTCCTCGGTGACGACCTCATGCACTCGCGTGACTACTCCGATGAGACCGCCCGCGTGATCGAAGAGGAGTCGGAGCGGATCCTGCGCGAGCAGGAGGAGCGCTGCCGGGTGACCCTCACCGAGCACCGCAACGGCCTGGACCTCGTCGCCCGGGCCCTGCTCGAGCACGAGACGATCGACGGCTCCGAGGTCTACCGGCTGGTGGCCCTCGGCCGAGAGGGTCGTTCGGCGGTCGAGGAGTTCGGTGAGTGGCGAGCCAGCGACGGGCGCGGCGAGGGCTCCGGTGCCCTCACCGACTCCGACGAAGCCACCGTGCACGCTGCCTCGGACACCAACCCGAGCAGCTAGCCCGGGGCGCAGCCGCCGGGAGTGCTCCCCGGCTCTCGCGCCTCCGCCACCGCCGCCCAGAGGTCGGTGGCGGTGACCGGCCCGATGAAGCTGGCGGCCACGACGCCATCGGCGTCGGCCACGAGCGTGGTCGGCACGGCTTCGATCCCATAGCGATCATGGACGGCCCGGTCGGCCTGGTACTCGAGCTCCTGCACAGCGACGGCGTCGCTGGCGACGGGCTGGGCTCGCTCCCACACGCCTTGGCAGGTGTTGCAGGTGGCGGAGGTGAAGACCGCGACCAGCCACGGGGCCTCGGGGCGGACGAAGTCGGCCCGATCGAGCTGGGCGGGGAGCAGGTAGCCGGTCCGCACCGGTGCGTCGGGGCGCTGCCGGCGCTGCAGCAGCGCCGCAACGCCAAGGGCGACCAGGGCCAGCACCACGGCGAGGGCAACGCGCTCCATGCCTTGAGCATGCCGCTGGTCCTTGCCGATCAGCCACCGGAGCCGCCGGCGCCCAGGAGATCGCATCCATCGTGCAGCATCTCCCGCCATGGGCGACAGCCCGATCGACGACGCGCTGGACGAACCCTGTGCTCGCTCGTTAGACACGGATCATCGGGCTCCACACCGGCCGATGAGTTCCCGTCGCGGGACAGGTCAACCAGTCCGACCGACCACCACCACCCGAAGGAGCCGCCATGTCGCGCGTCCGCATCCACAACTTCTCGATCTCGCTCGACGGGTTTGCCACCGGTGAGGGGCAGGCCCTCGACACGCCGTTCGGCCACGCCGGGCATCGGCTCCACGAGTGGTTGATCGCCACTCGGTTCGGCCGCCACGAAGTCCTCGGCGAGTCGCGCGGCACCGAGGGTGTCGATCACGGGATGGCCGATCGGCACGGGCCCGGGATCGGTGCGGAGATCATGGGCGCGGGAAAGTTCGGCCCTCCGGGCTGGCAGGACGACCCGGAGTGGCGCGGGTGGTGGGGCGACAACCCGCCCTTCCACACGCCGACGTACGTCCTGACCCACCGTCCGCTCCCGCCGTTGGAGATGGAGGGTGGTACGACGTTCCACTTCCTGGACGCCACGCCAGCGGATGCACTCGAGGTGGCGCGTGACGCAGCCGCCGGCCAGGACGTCCGCATCGGCGGGGGCCCGACCATGCTGCGCACGTTCCTCGCCGCCGGTCTCGTCGACCACCTGCACGTCGTGCAGGTGCCGATCCTGCTCGGCCGCGGTGTTCGGCTGTGGGACGGCCTGGAGGCGTTGGAGCAGCAGTACGACGTGGAAGCGGTCTCGACGCCCGCCGGCGTCACCCACTTCATGTTCACCCGATGACGAGGCCGCCCGTCGCGGTCACCCCCGCACCCGGCTGCTGTGGGCACGCGCCGGAGGCGTCGCCCATCGCAACCTCGGCGTCGAGGACTCGGCCTCGTCGATCACCGATTGCTGGCGAGCTGGGCCAGGAGCTCGATCTCGACGGCGATCCCGAAGGGCAGCTCCGCCAGGCCCACCGCGCTCCGCGTGTGGCGGCCACGCTCGCCAAAGACCTCGAGCAGCAGGTCGGAGCAGCCATCGATCACCGCAGGGGTCTGGTCGAACCCGGGCGCCACGTTCACCATCCCGAAGACCTTCACGATGCGCTCGATGCGGTCGAGGTCGCCGAGCTCGGCCTGGAGCGTGGCGAGGATCGAGAGGCCCGTCATTCGGGCGGCCTGGCGAGCCGCCTCCACGTCGAGGTCACGGCCGACCTTGCCGCGCACGACCTCGGTGCCGACGACCGGGCCGTGCCCGCCGACGTGCACCTGGTCACCCACCACCACGCACCCCACGTAGCTGCCGGCCGGCGGGAAGACGGGCGGCAGCTCGATCCCGAGCTCGGCCAGGCGGGCGGTGGCTCCCATCGACCCGGACGCTACCGGGGCCCGTAGGGTCTCACCGTGGAGACGCCGCACGGCCCGTGGATCGACGTGCACGCCCACCCCGGGCGCTGCTTCCTCGCCGGGTTGGACACCGACGCCGGCCTCGCGCAGCTCCTCGGCGGCGACGGTTCGATCGCGGCGCTCGAGGCCGCTCACGCAGCAGGGCTCACCGCCGTGGGCTTCGCGACCGTGGCCGACCTGGTTGTGCTGGCGAGGGGGCCCGACGGCGGGCTCCACGCGGGTCGAGCGTTCGCGCCCGGCGAAGCGCACGCCGACCACCAGCGTCAGCTGGCCGGACTCGCCCACCTCGTCGAGGCAACCGGTGCCCCGCTCGCCCGCACGGCCGGCGATCTCGAGGCCGCCCACGCGGCGGGGAGCACCGCTGTCCTCGTCACCTGCGAGGGCGGCGACTTCCTCGAAGGCCGGATCGACCGCGTCGCCGAGGCCCACGCCCAAGGCATGTCGTCGCTCACCCTGGTCCACTACCGGGTCAACGAGCTCGGCGACATCCAGACGGAGGCACCCGAGCACGGCGGCCTCACCGCGTTTGGTGCTGACGTCGTGCGCGCCTGCAACGACCTCGGCGTGGTGATCGACTGCGCCCACGCCACCCTCGCCACCACCCTCGGCGTCCTCGAGGCGTCCAGCCGGCCGGTGATGATCTCGCACAGCCACCTCGACCACGCCGATCGCTCGCACCCGCGGCTGCTGTCGGGCGACCACGCTCGGGCCGTCACCGACGCCGGGGGCCTCATCGGCGCCTGGCCCTCGGGCGTCACCAGCCGGACGCTCGCCGACTTCGTGGACGAGATCGTTCGGCTCGTCGAGCTGGTCGGCGTCGACCACGTCGCCATCGGCACCGATCTCGATGCCAACCACCAGCCGGTGGTCACCGCCCACGCGCAGCTCGTCGACGTCGAGGACCAGCTGCGATCCCGAGGGGTCACCGAGTCCGACGTGGACCGCGTGCTCGGCGGCAACGTCGTCGAGCTCTACCGCTCCGTCGCGAGTCGCTAGAGGTGGCCACACACCGGAAACGTCGGACGCGCCCATGGCAGGTGCGGCGCTGGGGCTACGTCGGTGAGGTGCAGACGAGCGTGCGGTCGGTTGCCGATCGGGTGCCGCTAGCGTCGCCACGGTGACCGACCTCCCCTCCCCTGCTGATCCTGATGGGCCTGGCGGCCAAGAGATCCTGGCCATCGTGCTCGACAAGCCGAGCCGGGCCTCCGAGCTGCTCCTCGCCCTGGCCAACCTGGCCCGTGAGCGCAAGCTCAAGCTGCACGACGCCGTGACCGTGGCCAAGGACGCCGAGGGCCGCACGAGCATCGTGGAGACCGTCGACGTCACGCCCCTCCGAGGAGCCTTGTCGGGCACCTGGTGGGGCATGTTGGGCGGCCTGCTCATCGGCGGCCCGGTGTTCCTGGGCGCCGCCATCGGCGGG
>JBDSUN010000323.1:0-10361 GCA_039927735.1 Acidimicrobiales bacterium
GCCGCGCCTGAGAGCCGGCTGTCGGCCTTCCCAGGCACCTCACAGTCGGCTCTCAGGCTGCGATGGCATGCTCGGAGCCGTGGCCGCCCGCCTCCTGCTCGTGGACGACGAGGACAACCTCCGCTCGATGCTCGAGGCCGCCCTGCGGCACTCGGGCTTCGAGGTGCATCCGGTCGCCAACGGGCGCGACGCCATCGAGGCGGTTCCGGCGGTGCAGCCCGACCTCATCGTGCTGGACGTCATGCTCCCGGACCTCGACGGGTTCGACGTCTGCAAGCGGCTCCGCACCGGCGGCGACCGGACACCGGTGCTGTTCCTGACCGCCCGCGACGCCACCGAGGACAAGGTGCGCGGCCTCACCCTCGGCGGCGACGACTACCTGGTGAAGCCCTTCAGCCTCGAGGAGCTCGTGGCGCGGATCACCGCGGTGCTTCGGCGCACCGGCCTCGATCCGGCGGCCGAGGAGCTGCGCTGCGGCGACCTCGTCATGGACGACGACGCCCATCTGGTCACCAAGGCAGGCGCCGAGGTGGCGCTGTCGCCCACCGAGTACAACCTGCTGCGCTACCTGCTCGCCAACCGCGGGCGGGTGATGTCGAAGGCCCAGATCCTCGATCACGTGTGGGACTACGACTTCGGCGGCGACGGAGGCGTGGTGGAGACCTACATCGGCTACCTGCGCCGCAAGCTCGACACCACCACGCCCCGCCTGATCCAGACGATTCGCGGCGTCGGCTACACCATCCGCGCCCCGAGGTAGCCGTGTCGCTGCGTGCCCGCTTGCTGATCGGGACGGCGGTCATCGCCATCGTGCTGGGGGTGGCGGCGGTCGCCATCGCCCGCACGACCCGCGGCCACCTGGTGGACCAGATCGACGGCCAGCTGCGCAGCGCCACGCAGATCGTCATCGGGCGCGGGGCAGGTGGACCGGGCGGGGAGGACGGACCGGCTCGCCTCAGCACGCTGTACGTCGGCGTCCTGTCCGCGGAGGGCGGGCTCTTCACCCGCTCGGCCCCGGACCTCGTCGGTGACGTCGCCCCGGAGCCGATCGTGAGCGACGGCGCCGCCCGCAACCTGCGCGCTGGGGCCACCGTCACCGTGGCCAGCGACGATCCCGACGTGGACTACCGCATGCAGGCTCGCATCGAGCGGCGCACGGGGGCCACCGTCGTGCTGGCCCTGCCCCTCGACGGCGTCGACGAAGCCGTGCGCCGTCTGATCGCGGTGGAGGCGGCGGCGGTGCTGGTGGTGCTGGCGGTGCTGGCTCTGGTGACCTGGTGGGTGATCCGCCTGGGCGTGCGCCCGGTGCAGCGGATGACCGTCACGGCCGGTGCCATCGCGGCCGGCGACCTCTCGCAGCGAGTGCCCGAGGGGGCCGCCGGCACGGAGGCGGGCGACCTGGGAGTCGCCCTCAACGGGATGCTCGGTCGGATCGAGGAGGCCTTCGACCAGCGCTCGGCGTCCGAGGCCCGCCTGCGCCAGTTCGTAGCCGACGCCTCCCACGAGCTGCGGACGCCGGTGGCGACCATCCGGGGCTATGCCGAGCTCTACCGCACCGGGGCCCTCGACCAGCCGGCCGAGCTGGCTGACGCCATGCGGCGCACGGAGCAGGAGGCCGTGCGAATGGGGACGCTGGTGGACGACCTGCTCCACCTGGCCCGACTGGACCAGGGCCGGCCGCTGGACCGTTCCCCGGTCGACCTTCGGCCCCTCATCGACGATGCCGCGCGGGACGCGCGGGCGGTCGACCCCGGCTGCGACGTGCGGGGGATGGCGGACGGACCGATCATGGTGATCGGCGACCGGGCGCGCCTGCATCAGGTGATCGCCAACCTCGTCTCCAACGCCCTCGTCCACGCCCCCGGGGCTGCCATCGAGGTACGGGCGCGCGACGCGGACGGTGTGGCCGTGCTCGAGGTGGCCGACGACGGACCCGGCATGTCGGCCACCGACGCCGCCAGAGCCTTCGAGCGCTTCTACCGCTCCGACGTCTCCCGCAGCCGGCATCACGGAGGCAGCGGCCTCGGCCTGGCCATCGTGGACGCAACCGTGCGGGCCCACGGCGGCACCACGTCCATCGTCACGGAGCCGGGAGGCGGCACGACCGTCGAGGTCCGGCTCCCCGTGGCCCCGGCATCCATCGTCACCTCTTGACGGTGTCGGCCACGCTCTCGGCCAGCTCCTTCATCCGTTCGACGCGTGACTTGAGCCGGCGCGTCAGCACGGCGTCCTTGCGAGGCGGGAGCTGGCCCCGCCGCTCGAGGTAGAGCGCCTTGGCCGCTCCCACCAGCGGGGTGGCGACCAGAGCGCCGGGCACGCCGGCGGCGGCCCCACCGACCAGGGCGGCCAGCATCGTCGTCGGGGGCGTGAGGTTGACGGCACTGCCCACGATGGCGGGCGCGACGACGTTGTTCTCGAACTGCTGGTAGCCGAGGAAGAGCACCGCCGCGATGGCAGCCGTCAGGGGGCTCTGCGTCAGGGCCAGCGCCACGAAGAAGGACCCGCCCAGGAACCCGCCGATCTGAGGGATGAAGTTGGTGAGGGTCGACCACAGCGCCGCGATCGGCGCCAGCGGCACCCCGAGGACCAGACCGACGGTGAGGATCACGAGACCGTTCAGCACTGCGACCAGCAGGGAACCGGCGAAGTAGCTCCCGAAGGCGTGGTAGACGATCTGCCCCACTTCGTCGGCCCGAGCCTGCCGCGACGGGGAGACGACCGCTCGCACCCGGCGCACGAGCGTCGGGCCGTCCGCCAGCACGGCGATGGCCGTGACCACCACGACCACCGTCGAGAGGGCGCCGCCGAGCAGCCGCTCGCCGAGCTGAGCCACCGTCTCGTCATCGATGCGGGCCGGCAGCTCGACGATGGCGGCCTCCACCTCCTCGGCGGCGTCCGCCGCCTCGAGCCGGTCACCCAGGATGGGCCAGCTGTAGAGGTCTCGCACCGTGGCCGGAAGCTCGTCGCTGAAGTCGCTGGCCTGATCGATCGCGGGGGGTGCCACCAGGAGGACGACGGCCGCGAAGAAGATCACCATCCCCCCGCCGACGACGGCGGCGGCGGTGACCCGCGAGCGCTCGAAGCGCCGCTCCACCGCCGAGGCAAGAGGCGAGAGCGCCACCCCCACCACCACACCGACCGCGATCCCCGTGACCATGTCGGGTGCGATCGTGACGATGGCCCAGAGGGCCGCCGCCAGCGCGGCGGCGGCGGCGAAGGCCAGCACCGAGGCCGGGTGCACATCCACGAGCTGGACAGGGATCGGACGGGGGCCCTCACCCTCCCCGGACGGCACGCTCACGCTCGGTACGGTACGGCGGGATGACCAGCCCGACGGGGACCGTGGAGCGGCGGCTGGTGCGGCTCTCCCCCACCGGTGCGCTCACCATCGTCGCGGCCATCGTGGGCCTCATCGTGGCCCGGCGCATGTTCGTGGCCGCCCACCGGCCGCTGTCCTGGGCGGCGGCTGCGGCCGTCGCCGCCGTCTTGCTCGATCCGGTCGTCGAGCGGCTCGCTGCGCACATCCGTCGGGTGCCGGCCGTGCTGATCACCTTCCTGGCCGTGGCGGCCATCGGCGTGGGCACTGCCTACCTCGTGTTCGACGAGGTGGAGGAGGCCCTCAACCGCCTCGAGCGCGCGGCGCCGGATGCTGCCTCAGCCATCGAGGACCGCACGGACCAGATCGGCCAGCTGGCGCGCGACTTCCAGCTCAGCGACCGCGTCGCCGACGGCGTGAGCTCGCTCGACGCTCGGGTGACCGGCGGCGACGACGTGCTCCGCTCCACCGCCGGCACCGCTCCCACCTACTTCGTCTGCGCCATCTTCACGGTCTTCCTCCTGACGTACGGACCGCGGATGGCGAGGGCGGCTCTGGAACAGGAGGGGAACCTGATCCGTCGGGCCCGCATCGCCCACATCGTGGGGCCGGCCGTGGCGAGAGCCCGCAAGGCCGCGGTGTTCGCCATCGCCGAGGCGGTCGTCGTCGGGATCGCCGTCGGGCTGGTGTCGGCCGCCCTCGACCTACCGGCGCCCTCGGCGGTCGGCTTCACGGCCGGGATCCTGTCCCTGTTCCCCTTCGTGGGGCTCACCCTGGGGAGCATCCCGATGCTCCTCCTCACGCTGGGCTTCCGCTCCCTGCTGGCCGCCATCGTGCTGGCGGTGGTCGTGGTCGTGTTGCAGCTGGTCGACTCGTTGCGAATCCGGCCCCAGTTCGCGGCCCGCTCGGTCGAGATCGGGCTGGCGGTGCCGTGGGTGGTCGCGCTCCTCGGGTACTCGGTGTACGGGATCGGGGGTGCTGCCTACGGCGTGGCCTTCTCCCTGTTCGGGCTGGCGATCCTCGACCGCTTGGAAGTAGCGAGCCGCGCCGTCGAGGTCCGCGCCTGACCCGCCGTCGGGCTGGCGCGCCACGAGACATCCCGGCTGGTGCACAGGTGGTCCCCAGGTCGGTCCGTCAGGTTGGTGCCTGAAGCAACCCGACGACATGAGGAGCCAGACATGCCTGTGAACCGAAAGCTCTTGGGGGCCGCCGCCTTCTCCCTCGCCCTCGCCGGCGGAGGGATCACCGGCGCCGTGCTCGGGGTCCCGACCCTCTCGACCGCCCAGGACGAACCCACCACCAAGACGACGGAGGCCCCCGCGGAGGCGGGCGGTCGACGTGGCCCCGGTCAGCACCGTGGCGAGCACCTCGCGACCGCCGCCGAGGCGCTCGGCGTCACGGAGGACGAGCTGCGGACTGCCCTCGAAGGGGGCCAGTCGCTCGCGCAGGTCGCCGAGGCGGAGGGCGTCGACGTGCAGACCGTGATCGATGCACTCGTCGCCGACGGCACCGAGCGCCTCGAGGAGGCCATCGCGGCCCTGCCGGACCGGGTGGCTGATCTGGTGGAGCGACAGGGCCTGCCCGACCGGCGAGGCCCCCGATGACCTGGTGGTCCGCACGGCGAGCGACCGGCCGATGCGCCGGCCGAGGACACCGCCGACAACGCCTCCTGAACCGAAGCGGCTACGTGCGAGGACGCCCCCTTCAGGGGGGCGTCCTCGGGGCGTTCAGCCGAGCAGATCGACGAGATCGCTGATGACGAGCCAGGTGATCGCCATCACGATCACCGACGCCAGCGCGGTGTAGTGCCAGCGGTACTTGTGGTCGGCCCGCCAGAAGCGGCGCACGGAGGCCACGTTGGCGACGATGGCCACTGCGCCAACGATGACGCCGATGAGCGGGGTGACGCCGGTGGCGAACCCGAAGATCGGCGCGCCGAACGGCAAGATCACATAGGTGAGCAGACAGCGCGCCATGGAGACGAGGAGGGACTTCTCGACGAGCTGCCGGGCCGAGGTCTCGGAGGCCTTCGGCGCATCGTCGGGGAGCCGCAGCAGGCGCCGCATGCGCAGATCCCCGCGTGACCAGGTGGGTGTCGTGGCGGCCGAGGGGATGGCGTCGACGGCAGACACGCGGCGCAGGCTAGCGGCCGCTCGCCCGCGCCCCCAGCCGGCTCCCTCATCCGAACGCCGCATCTCGTACGAACAAGGAGCATGGCGTTCGACCTGGCCACCTACAAGCGCATCACCGGTCAGCTCGACCTCGACGGCGTCGACTTCGATGCCTTCCGGGATCAGCCGCTGGCACCGGAGCACCTGCGCTGCCTCCGCTACATGCACGACGTGGAGCAGCACACGACCTGCTACCTCAGGAACCTGCTCAACACCAAGGCCCACCACGATCCCGCGATCACGTCGTTCCTGACGATGTGGGGCTTTGAGGAGTACTGGCACGGCGAGGCTCTGGGCCGGGTGCTCGAAGCGCACGGCGAGCCCGGCGGCGACGTACGGGTGGCGGCCATGCGCAAGCGGCTCGGGTGGAGGATCACCGCCAGCCCCATCCTATGGATGGCCTTCTCAGCGGCCACGAAGCACTTCCTGGCCGTGCACATGACCTTCGGGGCCATCAACGAGTGGACCACCCAGGGGGGCTACGCCCGACTGATCGCCCAGGCCGACCACCCCGTGCTCACCGACCTGCTCCGGCGGATCATGAAGCAGGAGGGTCGGCACATCGACTACTACCGCACCCAGGCCCACGATCGCCTCGAGGCCAGTCGCGGTGCGCAGCGGACCACCCGCTTCATGGTCCGCAAGCTGTGGGAGCCGGTCGGCGCTCAGGTGATGCCGCGGCCGGAGACCCAGCACCTCGTCAGCAGCCTCTTCGGCGACGAGCCGGGCCGAGTCGTCTCCGACCGAGTGGACCGTCGAGTCGACGCCCTCCCCGGCCTCGCCGGCCTGGGCCTGATGCAAGGCGCCCTGCAGAAGTACGGCCGTCCAACAGCACCGAGGGCGGCGAGCCACCGCCAGGCGCAGCCGCGCCTCGCGGCGTAGGGACGGTAGGCCGGTCAGATGGTGGCGATGCGGCAGACGCCTTCGGCCACCGCGGCGGCGGCGACGTACTCGGCCACGAGGGGGCCCACCCGAGGGTCGAAGACCGACGGGACGATGTAGTCCGGGCGGACGTCATCGCCGACCACCTCGGCGATGGCCCGGGCGGCGGCCAGCTTCATGCCCTCCGTGATCGAGGTGGCGGCCACGTCCAGGGCACCCCGGAAGATGCCCGGGAAGGCGAGCACGTTGTTGATCTGGTTCGGGTAGTCGCTGCGACCGGTGGCGATCACCGCCGCCAGCCCGTCGGCGTCCTCCGGACGGATCTCCGGGTCGGGGTTGGCCATGGCGAACACGATCGGGTCGGCCGCCATCTTGCGCAGGTCGGAGGCCGTGATCAGACCCGGGCCGGACACGCCGACGAAGACGTCGGCGCCGGGGAGGACCTCGCCGAGGGTGCCCTCCTGCCGGTCGGGGTTGGTGTGCTCGGCGAACCAGAGCTTGGCCACGTTGAGGTCGTCCCGGCCCTCCCAGATGGCGCCCTTTCGGTCTACGCCGATGATCTGGGCCACGCCGGCTTCGAGGAGGATCTTGCTGATGGCCACCCCGGCCGCCCCGACGCCGGCGATGACGACCTGCAGGGAGCTCATCGGCTTGTCGACGATGCGCAGCGCGCTCTCCAAGGCGGCCAGGGCCACGACGGCCGTGCCGTGCTGGTCGTCGTGGAACACCGGGATGTCGAGGAGCTCTTTGAGGCGGTCCTCGATCTCGAAGCACGCTGGAGCTGCGATGTCCTCGAGGTTGATGCCACCGAAGAGCTGGGCGATGCGCACCACCGTCTCGATGATCTCCTCGGGGGTGCTCACGTCCATGCAGATCGGGAAGGCGTCGACGCCGTCGAAGCTCTTGAAGAGGAGGGCCTTGCCCTCCATCACCGGGAGGGCGCCGGCCGGGCCGATGTCGCCGAGGCCGAGGACGGCGGTGCCGTCGGTGACGATGGCCACGGTGTTCTTCTTGATGGTGAGCGAGTGGACCAGCGCCGGTTGCTCCTGGATGGCGGTGCACACTCGAGCCACACCGGGGGTGTAGGCCATCGAGAGGTCGTCGCGATCGGCGACCGGCATGCGGGCCAGCACCTCGATCTTGCCGCCCTCGTGCATCTGGAAGGTGCGGTCGTGCACCTCCATGAGCTCGAGCCCGTCCAGCGCCCGCACCGCATCGGTCACCCGTGCGATGTGCTCCTCGGAGGAGCAGTTGACCAGCACGTCCTCGTCGAGGTGGGCACCGCGCACGTCGAAGCCACCGATGGCGGTGATGTTGCCCCCGACCTCGCCGATGGCGGTGGCCATGCGGCCGAGGGTGCCGGGGTGGTTGTCGAGCCGTACCCGGAGACGGATCGAGTAGGCAGCGGTGGGGGTGGCCATGCGGGTTGGGACGGTACCCGACCCACGGGGGGCTCCGCCCCCGTGGACCCCCTAGGGGCAGGACTGCGGCAGCCGACGCCGGACCTGGGAGCGACGAGGTCAGGCGTCGTTGGTGAGGCCTGGCTCGTGCGACATCTCCTCGAGGCACCGCTTGATCTCGGAGGCCTTGAACCGCCGGTGACCGCCGAGGGTCCGGATGGCGGTGAGCTTGCCGGAGCGAGCCCAGCGAGTGACCGTCTTGGGGTTGACGCGGAACAGCGCCGCCACCTCGCTGGGGGTGAGCAGGGTCTCGGGGGGGCCGAAGTCGTGGGGCTGCGTCATGGGGCGTCCTTGTCCTGGTGCGGTTCCGATGGCCACGCCCGGAGGCGACATGTCCGTTTCATCGAACAACGTACGACTTTGCCCGGGATCGGCCAATGACCCGATGGGGTCATTTCCACCCAGTTGGGTGACTAGTCACGGTTGACACCCGGCCGGGGGCGGCTCGGCCACGTGTCGCTGGATAGGTTCGTGGCTGTGGATGGCCCGTTGTCGATCATGGTGCCGGACGGCTTCGAGCAGGTGGCCTACGGCCACGACGCCGCCAGCGGGCTGCGGGCGATCGTCGCCATCCACTCCACGGTGCTCGGGCCGAGCTTGGGCGGCACGCGGTTCTGGCCGTTCGCCTCCGAGGAGGAGGCGCTGGTCGACGTGTGCCGGCTGGCCAAGGGGATGACCTACAAGCACGCCGTAGCCGGGCTCGACCAAGGCGGCGGCAAGGCCGTGATCCTCGGCGACCCCGCCGTCCTCCGGACCGACGAGCTGATCGTCGCCTACGCCCGCTTCGTCGACGGTCTGTCCGGGCGCTACATCACCGCCGAGGACGTCGGCACCACTCGGGCCGACATGGACCTCGTCCGCACCGTGACATCCCACGTGTCGGGGGTGAGCGAGCGGCTCGGAGGGTCGGGCGACCCGTCGCCGGCCACTGCCCTGGGCGTGCTGTGGGCCATGCGGGCGGTGGCCGAGCGCCTGTGGGGGAGCCCGTCGCTGGCGGACCGCCACGTCGTCATCAGCGGGGTGGGCAAGGTCGGGGCGGCACTGGCCGACCACCTGCACGCGGAGGGTGCCCGACTGTCCGTCGCCGACGTCCGGCTGGCTGCGACGGAGGCGGTGGCAGCGCGCACGGGGGCGCAGGTGGTGCCTGCCGACGCTGCCCACACGGTGGCGTGCGACATCTTCTCGCCGTGTGCCCTCGGGGCGTCGCTGTCGGCCGCCACCATCCCGGAGCTGCAGGCGGCCGCAGTGGTCGGATCGGCCAACAACCAGCTGGCGACGCCGCAAGATGCCCAGCGGATCCACGATTCGGGTGTGCTGTACGCGCCCGACTACGTCGTCAACGCCGGCGGAGTGATCAACATCGCCCACGAGCAGGGCGGCTACGATCGCTCCCGTGCCGACGAGCAGATCCGGGGGATCCACCAGACGGTGCACCGGGTGCTCGACCTCGCCGGCGCAGAGGGCATCACCACTGCGGCAGCCGCCGACCTCGTGGCCGAGCGGCGCATCGAGCGGACCCGGATGACCACCAGCGCACGCGACTGACACCGAGCCAGGGGGGCCTTCCATGGCCGACACCGACGTGACCGACACCGACACCGACACCGAGCCCGCCGCCCGCCGCACCGGCGGCCCGGTGCCGACCGCCGAGGACCTGTCGGTGCTCCACGTGCACGACCGCCACACCGGGCTCGGCCTCACTCCCGAGGATCTGGTCGGCATCTACAAGACGATCCTCACGGCGCGGGTGCTGGACAAGAAGATCTGGGCCCTCAACCGGATGGGCAAGGCCGCCTTCGTGGTGTCGGGCCAGGGCCACGAGGGCGTCCAAGTGGGCTCGGCCTGGGCTCTGAAGGCGGGCCACGACATCGTGCTGCCGTACTACCGCGACACCGGCGTGATGCTCACCGTCGGCATGACGGTGGAGCAGATCCTCCTTGCGGTGCTGGCCCGGGCCGACGACCCCAACAGCGGCGCCCGCCAGATGCCGAACCACTGGGGCTGGGCGGCGGGCAACGTGATCACCGGCTCCTCCCCCATCGCCACCCAGCTGCCCCATGCTGCGGGCCTGGCCTACGCGGCCAAGCTCCGGGGCGAAGATCGCGTGGCGGTCAGCTACTTCGGCGAGGGCGCCACCTCGAAGGGCGACTTCCACGAGGCGCTCAACTTCGCCGGCATCCACCAGCTGCCGATGGTGTTCGTCTGCGAGAACAACGGCTACGCCATCTCGGTGCCGATGGCGTCGGAGTCGGCCGTCGACGACGTCGCCGACCGAGCCCACAGCTACGGCTTCGGCGGCGTCATCGTGGACGGCAACGACCCGCTCGACGTGTACGCGGCCGTGCACAGCGCCGTCCGCCACGCCCGTCGCGGCGACGGGCCCACCCTCGTGGAGTGCAAGACCTACCGCTACCTCGCCCACACCTCCGACGACGACGACCGCACCTACCGCACCCCCCAGGAGGTGGAGGCGTGGCGCAAGAAGGACCCGCTGCGCCGCATCACCCAGTACCTGATCGAGCAGCGCCTGCT
>JBDSUN010000324.1:0-4530 GCA_039927735.1 Acidimicrobiales bacterium
GGTCGTCGTGCTGGCGCCAGCACCGCCGCCCTCCGCCTCGGCGGGGAGAGTGGTGGCGGGCACCGCCAGTGCCGGATCTGGGACCGGCAGAGCGAGAGTGCGGGTGGGGGGAGCCGGTCCTCGGGCCGCGGTGGTCGGCGGCGCGAGGACCTGGGTGGGCGAGGCCACCCGGGTCGTCGAGCTGGTCGGGGCGGGGGCCGGCGCCGGCGGGGCGACGCCCGGCGCCTGGCCGGCGCCGAGCGACCAACCTTCCACGCTGCCGGGCGGCGGCTTCCGGCTGGCCCCGGAGGTGCTGTAGGTCCAGTCGCCGCCTCGAGGGGCGTGCCAATAGGCCCAGTACTCCCCCTGGGGGACCTGCAGGCAGTCGCTGGTCGGCTGGGCGTCGATCTGGCAGAGGAAGCCGGGCTGCGACCGCACGGGGGTGATGGCGAACCCCGCCTTCTGGAGGGCGGCGAACCCGTCGGCCACCGGGGCCGGCGCGCAGCGCGTCTGGATACCGCCGCCGGCGGAACCGAAGTCGACGACCACGCTCACCCCGTCGGCGGTCGGGCAGGCGCCACCCCCGGCTCGGGGATCCGGCGCGGAGGACGCCGCCGGAACCGCGATGGCCACCGACGCCACGAGGACGCAGGCGAGCGCACCGGCACCTCGACCGAGGATTGCTCCCACGTCAGGGCCGGCCGCCCGCCCGGCGGCCGGCCAGGATCGACGCGCGGCCGACCACGAGCAAGGCGAGAGCGGCGACGCTCTGCACGACGAGGCCCGCGCCGGTGGCGGGCAGGGTGGGGCTCCCCTCGGCGCTCGACGACGCGATGGCCGTCGGCGTCGCCGGCGCACCGGAAGGGCCGGGTGGGGCAGGGGTGCCGGGCGGGGCGTCGGCACAGCCCACCGCGGCGAGGCCGGCGGCGACGGGTGCGCCGACGCCGATGGCACCGAAGGCGGGGAGGCCGAGCCCGAGGACTCCCTGGGCGGTGGCCCTGATCCACTGGTCCCGATCGGCATCCACGCCGGCGGCCGCCGCAGTGGCGTCGTAGGCGATGGCGCCGAGGTCCGGCCCGCAGCCCGCCTGCAGCCCGGCCAGGAAGCCGGCCGCCGCGTCGGCCTCGGCCGTGGCACCGGCGGCCCGCAGGGCCTGGCCGGCCAGGCCGGTGGTGTTGGCGTTGACGGCACCGGTACCGAAGAAGCCGCCGGTGCTGTCCTGGCTGGCCACCAAGAAGGCGACGGCTGCGTCGATGGCATCGTCGACGCCGGGCGTCGGGGGCACCACCAGGAGTGCCTGCAGGGCGAGGGCGGTGGCGTCGACGTCGCCCTCGGCCGCATCGATGCAGGTGAGGTCCTCGACCGTCTCGTACGGGTCGAAGCTGGTCACGTAGCCGAAGTAGTAGATGCGGAAGCTGCCGTCCGGGCACTGCTGGCTGGTCAGGAGCTCGACCGCCTCGACCGGTGCACCACCGGCGGTCCGGTCGAGAGCCAGCACGCCGAGGGCCTGCCCGAGCCCGTTGGCGTAGTTGCCGAAGCCCTGCAGGTCCGTGTCGTTGAAGCGCCCCACCTCGTCACCGTCGGTTGCCATGAGGGAGCGCAGGTCCGTCTCGAGATCGACATCGGCGCCCAGGTCGGCGCCGAGCACCTCCTGCAGGAGCAGGGCCTTGGCGGTGGCGTTGGCGGCCCGGTCGCCCTCGAGCTCCGAGCCCTGGGTGACGTAGGCGAGGGTGGCGTCGTCGACGGCGGCCACCGCCTGGAGGACCACCGGGTCGGTGCCATGACCGCCGGCCCGCTCGGCGAGGATGGCGTCGATGGTGAGGCCGGGATCCGGGAAGACGTCGGTCCCGAAGGTCACCGTGAGCATCCCGTCGTTGGCGGCCAGCTCGCCGGCCAGCCAGTCGAGGGCGGCATCGGCCGGCGGCACCGGCGCGACGGCGGCCGCCGGCGCCAGGCTCAAGCCCAGAGCGAGCGGGACGATGGCCAGCGCGGCCAGGCGGCGCTTGGGGTGAACAGACATCTGGGTGACCTTCCGACGGGCAAGGTGCTGACATCGCCCGTACTCGGATCGGCGATCGGGCTCCACGAGCACCACGCCGGGTCCAACCCGGGCTCCCGATCCGCATTCCTCGACGTTCCAATGGAGCTGATGCGCACCCGGGAGGGCGTTCCGACTTGCCAGGGTGCGAGCACCCCGGCCTACGGCTGCGGGTCAGTGCCGGACTTGGACCGGCTTCCCCCGCCCGAGAGCGATTTGTCTGACCTCGTCACCCTAGCCTGAGGGCCGCATGAGCGATCTGGTCGAGACCCTGCGCTGCTCGATCTGGACGCGGGCGCAGGGAGTCGATCCCATCGGGACCGCCGGGCGGTTCGACGCCGTGCTGCTGGTGGAGTGGCCGCTGCCGTGGCCGCCCGACGTGGCTGAGATCCCGGCGCTGACGGCGGCCTCGGCCGACCCCCGGGCCCGGGTCATGACGGTCGTCCCGATCATCGACGACGCGCTGAGCGACGGCCTGACGCGCGTGGTCCATCGTCGCCGGGTGGGGACGAACCGCCTCGAAGGGGTCGACCACCGCGTGGCCAGAGCCGACGTCCCGGAGCTCCTGACGCGCCTGCTCGAGGCCATCGACGAGGACACCGTTGACTGGCCGAGCGCCATCGGGGCCTCGCCGCCCGAGGTGCTGGTCTGCGCCCACGGCCGGCGGGACCCGTGCTGCGGGCGTTGGGGCACCCTGCTCCACGTCGAGCTGGCCGCGCGCTCCTCCGCGGTGCGGGTGTGGCGCTGCAGCCACACCGGCGGTCACCGGTTCGCCCCGACGGCGGTCACCTTTCCAGACGGCCGGGCCTGGGCCTACGTCGACGCCGATCTGCTGGAGAGCGTCATCGACCGAACTGCGGAGCTCGACGAGCTCCTCCCCCACGATCGCGGCACCACCGCGCTCGACATGTGGGCCCAGGTGGCGGAGCGGGAGCTCTTCGCCCGCACCGGCTGGACCTGGCTCGACCACGACGTCACCGATGCCCGCACCACCGTCGCCGACGATGGCCGCTCGGCGTCCGTGCACCTCCGGTGGCGAGCGCCCGACGGGGGCGTCGGCGGTGCCGTGGGCGAGGTGGAGGTCACCCGTTCGGTGCCCGTGCTGGTGTGCGGGCTGCCCCCGGAATCGGCCAAGAAGACGAGCGTCGAGCTGGCTCTGCGCAGCCTCGCCGTCACCGTCGAGGGGTAGCCTGGGCCCCATGGCCGAGTACAAGACTCCGGAGTTCCACCCCGCCTTCGAGGAGTACTGCGAGGCGATCTACGAGCTCCACGAGGACGACGTCGACGTCATCCAGGCCCGCATCGCCGACCGCCTCATGGTGTCGCGTCCGGCCGTGTCCGAGATGATCAAGCGCCTCGAGACCGAGGGCCTGGTGGCCATCGACCGGAACGCCATCAGCCTCACCGCCGACGGCAAGCGCTTGGCCGAGCGGGTGGTGCGCCGGCACCGGCTGGCCGAGCGCTTCCTCACCGACATCCTCGACCTGTCCTGGGCCGATGCCCACCAAGAAGCCGGCAAGTGGGAGCACATCATCTCCGAGCCGGTCGAGGCGGCCATCGTGCGGGTGCTCGGCAACCCGACCACCTGCCCCCACGGCAACCCGATCCCAGGGGCCGACTACCAGGCTCCGGCGTCGGTGGCCCTCAGCGAGGTGGCGGTGGGCAACGGCTTCACCGTCAGCCGCATCCCCGAGGAGCTCGAGTTCACGCCAGGCCTGCTCGAGTTCTTGGAGGACGCCAAGGTCGTGCCGGGCCGCACCGGCACCATCACGGCCGCCTCCCCCGACGGCACCACCACGGTCGAGGTGGACGGCCGTCACATCGGGATCGGCGCGTTCGCGTCGACGCGCATCCTCGTCACCGTCTGACCCGCGCTCTAGTCCAGGAGCACCGCAGGCAGGTCCCGCTCGTGGACGAGGGCAAGGCGCTTGGTGGCCCGGGTGAGGGCGACATAGAGGGCGCGGGCGCCCTGCATCTCCTCCTCCATGATGGCGGCGGGCTCGACCACGACGGTGGCGTCGAGCTCGAGGCCCTTGACGAGGCTCACCGGCACGAGGGTGATCTGGCTGTTGAAGCCGTTGCGGGCGGCCCGGCCGAACTCGACGCCGGCCGCCTCCAGCGCCCCGCCCACCTCTCCGACCAGCGAGTCGGGAACGATGATGGCCACGCTGCCAGGATCGACCGCCGAGCGTTCGACGAGGGCCTGCTCCACCGCGGTGACGACCAGCCGACCGGGCTCGGCCCGCACGAAGCGTGGCTCGTCGCCCTCTTGACGCACCGACGACGGCGGCGTGAGCCCAGGGGCGGCAAGGGCCAGGACCTTGGTGGCCAGCACCATGTTCGGACCGGGCAGCCGGTAGCCGATGGTGAGGTCGGTGCGACGGGGCGGACGACGGTCGGGCAGCTGCTCGAGCACCTCGTCCCAGTCGGCGTGGGCCCACGCGCCGGTGCTCTGGGCGATGTCGCCGACCACCGTCATGGAGCCGTTCAGGGAGCGCCGCATGAGCATGCGC
>JBDSUN010000325.1:0-6611 GCA_039927735.1 Acidimicrobiales bacterium
TGCGCCTGGCCCGGGCCAGCGCCTCCGATGCCGAGGTCCTCGAGGCCCTCGATGCCATCGGTGTCCGGGAGCGCTTCGCCCAGCTGCCGGAGGGCCTGCACACGGAGGTGCGCGAGCGGGGCTCGCGCCTGTCGGCCGGCGAGAAGCAGCTCGTCTCCCTGGCGCGCGCGGCCCTGGCCGACCCCGCCGTGCTGGTGCTCGACGAGGCGACCTCCAGCCTGGACCCCGGCACGGAGGTCATCGTCGAGAAGGCCATGGCCCGCCTCATGGAAGGGCGCACGGTGATCGTGATCGCCCACCGCCTCTCCACCGCCGAGCGGGCCGACATGGTGGGGGTGGTGGCGGAGGGGCGGCTCCTCGAGCTCGGCACCCACCAGGAGCTGGTGGCCCGGGGGGAGCGGTACGCCGCCCTGTTCGCCACCTGGTCGGGTGGGATCGGCGGCGTCGAATTGTTACCATCGCCGTAGGAGAAATCCCCCAGTTCCTCCGAAAGGTCCCGCATGGCTGTCACCGACCTCGACCTCTCCAAGTACAAGCTCGGCTGGAGCGACGCCGAGGACTACGTCTTCAAGCCCAAGAAGGGCATCAACGAGGACATCATCCGGGAGATGAGCTGGATGAAGGGCGAGCCCGACTGGATGCTCGACTTCCGCCTCAAGTCCTTCCGGGCCTTCGAGAAGCGCCCGATGCCGAAGTGGGGCGGGGACATGTCGGAGATCTACCTCGACGACATCTACTACTACATCAAGCCGACCGCCGGTCAGGTCGACAGCTGGGACGATCTGCCCGACGCCATCAAGCAGACCTACGAGAAGCTGGGCATCCCCGAGGCCGAGCGAAAGTACCTGGCCGGGGTCACCGCCCAGTACGAGTCCGAGGTCGTCTTCCACCGCAACCGTGAGGACCTCGAGCGGCAGGGCGTCATCTTCTGCGACATGGACACCGCGCTGAAGGAGTACCCGGAGCTCGTCAAGCAGTACTGGGCCAAGATCATCCCGGCCAACGACAACAAGTTCTCCGCCCTCAACTCCTCGGTGTGGTCGGGTGGCTCGTTCATCTACGTGCCGCCGGGCGTCGAGGTGGAGATGCCGCTCCAGGCCTACTTCCGCATCAACGCGGAGAACATGGGCCAGTTCGAGCGCACGCTGATCATCGCCGACGAGGGCTCCAAGGTGCACTACATCGAGGGCTGCTCGGCCCCGGTGTACACCACCGACTCGCTCCACTCTGCCGTCGTGGAGATCATCGTCAAGCCCTCGGCCCGCGTGACCTACACGACCATCCAGAACTGGTCGAACAACGTCTTCAACTTGGTCACCAAGCGGGCCAGGGTCGAGGCCGAGGGCCACATGGAGTGGATCGACGGCAACATCGGCAGCCGCCTCACCATGAAGTACCCAGCCGTGTACATGGTCGGCCCCAAGGCCTCCGGCGAGGTGCTCTCGGTGGCCTACGCCGGTGCCGGCCAGCACCAGGACGCCGGGGCCAAGATGGTCCACGCCGCCCCGGAGACCACCTCCAAGATCGTCTCCAAGTCCATCTCCAAGGACGGCGGTCGCACCAGCTACCGCGGCCTCGTCCTCGTCGACGAAGACGCCTACGGCTGCAAGAGCCACGTGCAGTGCGACGCCCTCATCCTGGACGAGCACTCCATCAGCGACACCTATCCCTACATGGAGGTTGGTGCCCGCGATGCCGTCGTGGGCCACGAGGCCACCGTGTCGAAGGTCGCCGACGAGCAGCTCTTCTACCTGATGAGCCGCGGCCTCTCCCACGAGCAGGCCATGGGCATGATCGTCAACGGCTTCATCGAGCCCGTCACCCGCACCTTGCCGATGGAGTACGCCGTCGAGTGGTCCCGCCTGATCGAGCTTCAGATGGAGGGCTCCGTCGGCTGACGGCTCCGGGCGTCGCTGGCGCTCCTGCCTCCGCCGTTGGGCTCGGGGCGGCGAAGCCACCCGGTCGCCCGTAGGCTGACCTGGTGCCGATGCGCCAGGATTGCAAGCACTACGAGAGTCGCACCTACCGCAACGGTGAGACCGTGCGGAAGTGTGATCTCGACCTGGCGCCCGAGGCGCCCTGGCGGTGCCCGGCGGAGTGCCCCAAGTTCGCCCGGCGCCTGGCCGACGTGAACTGGAGCCATGGCACCCTCGTGACGCCTCCCACGCCCGATGAGCCCCTAGACGCCCTCGACCGCAACGACGGCTCGGTGGCGGCGGTGCTGGACGAGGCGGAGGACTACCTCAACTCCATCGGCGCGCAGGTCCTCGCCGACATCGAGGCCGAGAGCTCCGGCAAGGGCCGTCTGAAGAGGATCTTCCGCCGCAAGAAGTAGGGCTCGGGTAGGACCGGCGGCGGACCCCGCCGGTAGGATGACCATCCACCCCGGGGGCCGGAAGCGGCCCCCGTTGCGCGAGTGCTGTGAGGTCGTCCTGAGCCCGTTCTCCGTCGAAGCCATTGCTGGCCTGGCCGGTCCCGAGGGACTGGCAGAGCGACGCGTGCAGGCGGCGGCGGCCTTCGCCTCGGCCCCCTTGCCGTCGAGCGCGGAGGAGGTGTGGCGCTACGGCCGGATCGACGAGCTCGACCTCGATCGGTTCTCGCCAGGCGTCATCGAGACCACGATCGAGCACGGGGATCTCGGACGAACCACGGTGCGTCGAGGCGACGCCGCCGCCGGCGCCCTCGACGCCCTACCGGAGTCGGCCGACGCCCTCACCTGGCTCCACGAGGCTCTCGCCACCGATCCCATCGTGGTCGACGTGCCCGCCGGTGCGACGGTCGCCGAGCCGATCGTCATCACGCACCGAGGTCCCGCCGATGGCACCGCCGCCGCCCCTCACCTCGTCGTGCGGGCCGGGGCCGACAGCGAGGTCCGGGTGGTCGAGGTGTTCGAAGGCGGCGGGGCCGGCCTGGTGCTGCCCTCGACGGCCGTCAGCCTCGCAGCCGCCGCTCGCGTGGGCTACCTCGGCGTGCAGGTGCTCCACCGGGCCGCCTGGTCGCTCGGTCGCCTCGAGATCGTGGTGGAGGCGCAGGCCACCGCCACCGCCGGGCTGGCCGGCTTCGGTGGCGACTACACGCGCGTCCGCACCGACTGTCGCCTGGTGGGCCAGGGCGCCAGCGGGGACCTCCTGGCCGCCTACTTCGGTGACGGCGATCAGACGCTCGACTACCGCACCTTCCAGGACCACGTGGCTCCCGACACCACCAGCAACCTGTTGTTCAAGGGCACGGTGAGCGACCGCTCCCGGTCGGTGTACACCGGGCTGATCCGAGTGGCCAAGACGGCTCGGGGCACCAACGCCTTCCAGACCAATCGGAACATCAAGCTGTCGGCGGAGGCCTGGGCGGAGTCGGTACCCAACCTCCAGATCGAGAACAACGACGTGCACTGCAGCCACGCCTCTGCCGTGGGCCCGATCGACGAGGAGCAGCGCTTCTACCTGGAGAGCCGGGGCATCCCCACCGTCGTCGCCGAGCGGCTCATCGTCGCCGGGTTCTTCGCCGACGTGTTCGACAAGCTCCCCGCCAGCGACCTCCGTCCCGTCCTCGACGCCGCCGTCGCCGCCAAGCTCCAGGCCGTGCTCACATGACCGTCGTCGAGCGCATCGGGGCGCTGGCCGACCTCCCCGACGGCACTGCCCGCCGGGTGGAGATCGGCGATCACGCCGTGGCCGTCGTGCGCATCGGTGACGACGTGTACGCCATCGGCGACCGCTGCAGCCATCAGGACATCTCCCTCTCCGAGGGCGACGTCGACTGCGAGGACAGGCTCATCGAGTGCTGGAAGCACGGCAGCTCCTTCTCGCTGGAGACGGGCGAGCCCGAGTCCCTGCCGGCCACCAAGCCGGTGCCGGTGTACGAGGCCCGGGTGGTCGACGGACAGATCGAGGTGGAGGTCCCGTGACCGAGCACGTCCTGGAGATCAGGGGCCTGCGAGCCGGCGTGGCGGGCAAGGAGATCCTCAAGGGCGTCGACCTGACGGTCCGCTCGGGCGAGGTCCACGTCCTCATGGGGCCGAACGGCTCCGGCAAGTCCACGCTCTCGCACGTCATCATGGGTCGGCCTGGCTACGAGGTGCTCGGCGGCACCGTCACCCTCGACGGCGCCGACCTGCTCGGCCTGGCGCCGTGGGAGCGGGCCCAGGCCGGCCTCTTCCTCGCCATGCAGTACCCCACGGAGGTGCCCGGCGTGGCGGTGGTCGACGTGCTGGAGGCGGCCTTCGCCGGGCTCGGACGCGACACCGCTGTGGTCCCCGATCGGATCATCGCTGAGGCGGCGCGGATCGGCTTCGACGACCGGTTCCTCCACCGGGCCATGAACGTCGACCTCTCGGGCGGCGAGAAGAAGCGCAACGAGACCCTGCAGCTCGGGGTGCTCGAGCCCGCCATCGCCATCCTCGACGAGCTCGACTCCGGGCTCGATGTGGATGCCCTGCGGGCCTGCGCCCGCCGGATCGAGGCGGCCACCGAGGAGACCGGTCTGGGGGTGCTGGCCATCACCCACTACAGCCGCCTCCTCAACGAGCTGCACGCGGACCACGTCCACGTGCTGGCGGCCGGCGTCATCCAGCGCAGCGGCGGCCCGGAGCTGGCCCTCGAGCTGGAGACGACGGGCTATGCCGAATGGGGCATCGAAGACGGCGCCAAGAGGCCGACGGTCGCCGTCGATCCGTTCGCTGACCCGCTGGCCTGAACCTGGGTCAGGCGGCAGCCAGCTCCTTGAGCAGAGCGCGAGATCGACGGCGGGAGGCGGCGCCGTCGGCGCCTACCGGGAACACCGCCGCCCACACGTCCGTGGCACCAGCTGCGAACAAGGCGTCGATGCGGGCGGTGACGGCCGCCTCGTCGCCGATGATGGCGGCGTCCTCGGGACCACCGGCGCCGCCGATGTCCAGCAGCCGGCGGTAGTTCGGGAGCTGGCCGTAGACGGAGAAGGCCGCCGCCGCGGTGGCTCGAGCCTCGTCCACGTCGTCGTGGACGGCGACCGGCAGCCCGGCCACGATGCGCGGCGCCGGCCGCCCGGCGGCGGAGGCGGCCGCAAGCAGCTTCGGAGCCACGTGACCCTTCACGGCCTGCTCGTTGCCCATCCAGAGGATGGTGCCGTCCGTGAGCTCGCCGGCGACGCGGAGGAGCCGAGGGGCGAGGGCGGCTACCAGTACCGGCACGGGCGCACGCCCGGCGAGGGCGGGCCCGGCGGCGTGGACCCGGAAGTCGTCCCCGTCGAACGCCACGGCCTCGCCCCGCAGGAGCCCGGTGAGCACCCGGACGTACTCCTCGGTGTGCCGGCCGGGGTGGTCGTAGGAGAGCCCGTAGGCATCCTCGATCGGCGGCTGGTGCGACGGGCCGATGCCGAGGGTGAAGCCAGGCCTCCCCATGCCGTCCACCACGGATGCCGCCCGGTTGGCCTGGAGCACCGGGTGGGCGGTGTAGGTCTGCAGCACCGACGTGCCCAGCTCGATCGACGACGTGGCCCGGCCGGCCATGGCCATCGCCACCAGCGGATCGCCGCCCACCGCGCTGGCGTACCAGAGGCTGGAGAAGCTGTCCTCCTCCGCCCGCTGGGCCTGCTCGACCATCTTGCTGGCGCTCGACGCGCCCCCGCTGAGTCCGACGCGCATGCGGCGGACGCTATCGGGGCTACTCCCCGGTGAGGCCGTCGATCGACTCCCGGAGGAGGTCGACGTGACCGTTGTGGCGGGCCGTCTCCTCGATCATGTGCAGGAGGATCCACCGCAGCGTGAACGGCTCCCCGGTGCGCCGATCGGCGACGACGGAGCGCTGGTCGAGCGAGGACGACGCCTCGATCACGGCCCGGCTGCGGTCGCAAGAGGAGGCATAGAGGCCGAGCAGCTGCTCGGGGGTGTCGTGGACGGCGGAGTGGTGATCCCAGTCGGGATCGGCCTCCCAGTCGACCGCTGCCCACGGCTCCGGCTCGGGACGGCCCGCCAGCCGCTCGGTGAACCAGGAGTCCTCGACCAGCGCCATGTGCTTGACGAGGCCACCGATGGTGAGGGTGGAGCTGGGGATCGTCTGGGCCAGCTGCGCCTGGGTGAGCCCGGAGGCCTTCCAGGCGAGCGTGCCCCGGTGGTACTCGAGGAAGGCGAGGAGCATCGATCGTTCGTCAGCGCCGAAGGCGGGATCGACCCGCCCGTGCGTCTCGTCGCCCACTGGGTTCAGGCCGTGGCGCTGCCCTGATCGATGGCCTCGAGGAGGGTGTTCCACGACAGGGTGGCGCACTTGATCCGCACGGGGAACTTCACCACACCGCGCAGAGCCTCGAGATCGCCGAGCTTCACCTCGGGGTCGGGCTCGATGGGCGTCTCGCCCTCGCCGTCGAGGGCCTGCTCGTGGATCGACATCATGCCCTTGAAGGCGCGAGTGAGCTGCTGCACCTCGGCCAACGTCTTGCCCTTCACCGCCGCCGACATCATCGACGCCGACGACTGGCTGATGGAGCAGCCCTGCCCTGCGATGCGGATGTCCTCCACCGTGTCGTCGCGCACGTCGACGTAGACGACGATCTCGTCGCCGCACAGCGGGTTGAAGCCCTCGACCCGGTGGGCGGGCGGGACCTCGAGCTCACCCCGGTTCCGGGGGCTGCGGTAGTGGTCG
>JBDSUN010000326.1:0-11819 GCA_039927735.1 Acidimicrobiales bacterium
TCGAAGTTGAACCCGTCGTCGTTGCGATGGAAGGGCACCTCGCTCATGGCGGCCACGGAGTAGGCCCGGTACCCGGAGTGCCACTCGGAGAGGGAGGCGCCGGTCATGGCGTTCTCCAGGGTCGTCAGGATCCGGTTGCCGATGAACTTGTACCGTGGCATGCCGCCACGGCGGGCTCCCCCCGGATCGAGCATCCTCGAACCGAACACGGCATCGGCCTCTCCCCGCTCGAGCGGCGCCACCATCTCGGGAAGCAGCTCCGGCGCATACTGGCCGTCACCGTGCAGCAGCACCACGATGTCCAGGTCGTTGTCGATGGCCCACTGGTAGCCGGACTTCTGGTTCCCGCCGTAGCCCAGGTTCTTCGGATGCCGAATCACCTCGATCGGCAGGTCGCTCGCCAGCTGCTTGTAGCCGAGGGCCACGAGGTGCGTGCTGTCCTGGCTGGCGTCATCCCCGACGAGGATCTTGGTGATGCGACCGCGGAAGTCGGTCGGGATCCGGTCGAGGACCTGGGCCAGCGTCGACGAGGCGTTGTAGGCCACGACGAGGATCCCGATTCGCGTTGAGCTCATGTGCGCCCTAGCCCCCTCCACCCGCGGTCAGACGGGCTACTCTACGGAGATCGTGGGGTCGTCGCCATACCGGTCACGATGAGGTGACCAACGGCGCGTCGGACTGGCATGGGGTCCACAACTGAGCGGAGCGTCGTCCCTATGACACAGCGCTGGATGGCGCTGGCCCGGACCGGGGCCGATCCTCTGATCGCCGTCGGGCTGGCCACGGCCGCGCTGCTCCTGCGGCGGCACCTCCCCACCGATGGGCTGTTCTACGACGATGCCTGGCAGACGCTCGGGGCCGCTCGGGGGTCGCTCTCCGAGCTGGCGATCGTCGGTCAGACCCAGCCCGCGTTCGCCACCGAGCTGATGGCATGGGGCCGGATCTTCGGCACCAGCGACGTGAGCATGGTGACACCGACCTTGATCGCCGGCTTCCTCGGCCCGCCGCTGGTGTACTTGTTCCTTCGCCGGCTCGGCTATGCCCGATCGGTCTCCGGTCTGCTCGGCACCGCGTTGGCCGTGGCACCTGTGCACGTCATCTACTCGACGCGGGTGAAGTCGTACACGACCGATGTGCTGATCATCTTGGGAATCGCGCTCGGCGTCGGTCGCCTGGCTCGGTGGCGGTGGCGGCCCTCGACGGCTGCAGGGTGGGTTGCCGGCTCCGCGGTGGTGGGGTCCTTCAGCTCGTTCACCCTCCTGGCGGCCGTGGCGGCGGGGATCGTCTTGGTGCTCCACCCCCACGACGATCGCAAGGTGCGCGGGGTGGCCGTCGCCGTCCAGATGCTCCTTCACGCCGCGTTCCTCGCGGCCGTGTCCCGCCGGTACAACGCTCAGCTCGTCGCGGACTTCTTCGAGGGGAAGGACGGCTTCGTCGCGCTCGACGCCAACCCGGTCGAGCTCGGCCGCAACCTCGTCACGCACCTCCTGCGCATCGTGTCGGTCTTCCCGGGGGTCTCCGGTCCCGAGGGGTGGCTCCTGGCCTGCCTGGTCACGGCCGTGGCGGGGCTGGTTGCCACCGCCTGGCGCGGACCTCATCCCATACCAAGCCGCTTCCTCGTGCTGGCCGCCCTCATCGCCTTGGGCGGTTCCCTCGCCGGAACAGTGCCGTTCGGGCCCCGCAGCAACCCCCCTATCAGTGGAGGAGGCCGCGTCACCCTGTGGTTGGTGCCGGCCATCGCCCTGGGCCTCGCCGCGAGCCTCGAGTGGCTACGGCGGGCCCTCGTCGGCCGATCGGGGCTGCGCCGCACCTTCGACGCGCTTGCCTTGGTCCTCGCCGGTGTCCTCCTGGTGACCGCCATCGGCACGGGCAAGGACTACCCACCGGCCGGAGGGCGGGAGGGGACGCAGTACGTCATGGCCCGCCTCGACGAACGAGATGCGGTGTGGATCACGCGGCCCACGACCTTCTCCTTCGCCCTCTACGCCGACACCCCGTTGCGGATCCAGGCGACTCCGGAGCGATCCATCGGGTTCCTGCCCGACTTCGTCGACCCACGGTTCACGGTCATCGCCGACTTCTATCCCGATGCGGAGGATCTCCAGGCCTCCGTGGAGGGAGCGGACCGAGTGTGGGTGGTGCACGCCAACGTGGACCCGAGCGGACCCCTCTACAAGCCATATCGAATCGGCCTCGCCATCGAGCTCACGGCAGCCGGCTTCGAGCCGGAGCGAACCGTCGACGTGGGGCTGACCGTCGTCGACCTATGGCAGCGATGACGCCGGACCGAGCGACTCGGTAGGGGCTGGCCGGAGATGCTGAGTGTCATAATCTGCGTCATGGCGGCGATACGGGAAACCGAGGCTGCAGGCAGGCGCGATGACGCCACTGCCCTGGACGTCACCTCCGCGCTGGAAGCGCAGCACTGGCGGGCGCTGGCCACCGAGCGGGAGGCCGCCCTTCGTGCCCTGACCCGCCGACCGCTGGTCCGGATCGCCGTCGGGGTCGATCGCCGCCTGGCGCCCGCCGCTCGATACCTCGGATCTCGCAGGGGCAGGGTCCGGTCGGCCCTGGACCTGATCGACGTGGCGGCGGCGGGGGTGCGGGCTCGTCCCCGCCGACGGCGGCGGCGAGCCGCTCTGGCCCGGCAGATCGCCCGACTCGGACCGGTGCCCCGCAGTCGGGCCGTCTCGGTGATCACGATCGCAGGCGGCGCCAAGGCCTACAGGGACGCGGCCACCGCAGCGGGGATCGCAACCGGCGACGTCCTGTGCTTCGTGCCCGAGCGGGTGGAGTCCCCCGACCCCGGCTGGATGGCGCGGCTGACCGACGCCATCGTGGACGATGTGGTCGCCGCCGCCCCCACCCTCGTGCAGCCCGATCGTCGGGGCCGGGGCGTCACCGAGCATGACCTGCTCGTACGCTCCGAGGGCTTCGAGGTCGACCTGGACCCCGACGATGCGCCCGTGATCCTCGCCCGGTCATCCGGGGACGACCCCACGGTGGGACGAGAGCCCACCGACATCGTGGCGGCGTCGCTGCGCTGCCTGGCAGTGGACCGGGCGGCGTACCTGGCCGCCGGAGGCCTCGGCCTGGCCTCGGTCGACGACTCGGCCGCCGTCGATCTCTGCGCTCGGCTGCGTCAGCACGGTGGCCGCATCCAGCACGTGCCCGACGCCGTCGTGTTCGACGACCACCCGGTGCCCTCCCGTGATGCACTTCGCCGACCGATCGATCCGGGCAGCCCCGCGTGGCGCTCGCTCGTGGAGCGCCGCGGCCCAGCCCTGGTTCGGGCCGCCCGTCCTCGCTCCTCGGCCGCCACGCGATGGGTGATCACGACGGCGGTCCCGTCGGCACGGCTCGCGACCCGGTGGGGCGACTGGCACTTCGCCGAAGGCCTGGCCGGAGCGCTGCAGCGACTCGGCGAGGACGTGCGCGTGGAGACGCACGACCACGCCGACGCTCTGTCGACCCGTTCGTGCGACCTCCATCTGGTGCTGCACGGGAAGACGACCGTTCGACGGACCCCCGGCCAGCGCCACGTCCTCTGGGTGATCAGCCACCCGGAGACGCTCGACGTTGCTGAGTGCGAGGCGGCCGACCTCGTGCTGGTGGCGTCGCCCCGGTTCGCCGCCAGCCTTCGGCGTCGCACATCGACCCCCGTGGAGGTGCTGCTCCAGGCCACCGACGCCGGCCGGTTCTCGCCCCAACCACCCGATCCCCAGCAGGAGCACCCCGTCACCGTCGTGGCCAAGACGCGCAACGTGCTCCGGCCCGTGGTGGCGGATGCCCTGGCGGCCGGCATCCGACCGGCGATCTACGGCAGCGGCTGGCGCGACCTGGTCGACCCGGACCTGGTGGTGGCTGACCACATCGACAACGAGGTGCTCGCCACCGTGTACAGCAGCGCCGGTGTGGTGTTGAACGACCACTGGGACACGATGCGGGCGTGGGGGTTCGTGTCGAACAGGATCTTTGACGTGCTGGCCTGCGGAACACCGATCATCTCCGACCATCTCGACGAGATCCGGGACCTGTTCGGCGACGCCGTCCCCACCTACCGCACGAGCCAAGAGCTCGGCGAGCTGGTGGCCTGCGCGCTGGAGCAGCCAGGCCGCGCCCGGGCCCGGGCCGCGAGGGGGCGAGCCGCCGTCCTCGCCCATCACACGTTCGATCACCGAGCCCAAGAGCTGATCGAGCTCGTGGCGCACCACGACCTGCGAAGCGACCACAGAGCCACGAAAGGGCGAACATGACTGAAGGCCCGCGACCACCGACCACGCCGGACGACCTCGACGATCTCGGTGCCGCCCCCACCCGGCCGGTCGCCGGCTCGGGAGAGGCAGGCAAGGATCGTCGGCGCGAACGGCGGCCGGCGGTCGGGCGGCGAAGCCTGCTCCTCCGGGCCGGGTTGGTGCTCGTGCTGGTGCTCGGCCTTGCCCTCACCCCGATCATCGCGTCGAGCCTGAAGAAGACGCCCAGCAACATGGTGGGGATCAGCTACGGAGGCGGTCCGATCGAGGCCGCCCACTTCCAGCGCACGGTCCAGCCCAGCACGGGCCTCTTCTTCAACGGCCTCTTCGATCGTCTGTACCTCTATCCGAGCGACACCCAGACGTACATCGTCTCGAAGGACCCCAACCAGGGGGACCTGCAGCAGGTCGACTCGATCCTGTCCCCCTCGCGCGACCGCGTGCAGATCGAGTTCCAGGTGGCCGTGTACTTCAAGCTCAACACCGAACGGCTGCAGGAGTTCCACGAGCAGTTCGGCCTGCAGTACTCCGCCTACACGACGGCCGGGTGGCGACGCCTCATCCGCGACACGTTTCGCCAGCAGGTCGAGAACGCGCTCCAGGAGGAGACCAGGCGCTATGACGTGGCCGACCTCTACGGCAACGCCGACGACCTCACGGCCATCCAGAGCGCGGTCGAGGAGAAGGTGAGTGCTCGGTTGGTCGACGCGCTAGGTCAGCCGTACTTCTGCGGCCCGACCCTCGGTGTCGGGGAGGCGTGTGAGTCACCGACGTTCATCATCAAGCGGGTCGACATCCCCAGCGACGTGGCCAAGGCCTTCGAGGACAACCGCACCTCTCAGATCAAGGTGCTCACCAGCGAGAACGAGATCGCCCAGAGGGCGGCTGAGGCGAAGGCGATCGCCGCGCTGAACGAGGGGTTGGCCCAGGCGGGCATGCCGTATGTGCTGCTCAAGGCGATCGAGACCGGGAAGATCAGCTTCTGGGTGCTGCCCTCCGACAGCGGAGTGACCCTGCAGGTGCCCGGGTCCCCAGGTGGTGGGCCGGGAGACCCGTCTACGACGACGACGACCACCCCCAGTGGCAGGTAGGTTGGGCCACGATGGACTACGTGATGGTGCCGGTGCCCGAGGAGCACGTCGTCGACGTGATGCAGCATGTCGCCCGACTGGTGGCCAAGGCCTCGGTCATCCCGTGGGACGAAGAGTCCGTTGGCGAGTTCTTCGACGAGGTGGACGAAGCGTCCCGCTCAGTGCTCTCCCTGGCGGCGAGGAGCACCTCTGCGGGCAAGGAGCTGAGTGACGACGACGCCGCGCAGGGAACCGAGCTCAGCGTTCGCGAGATCCGTAGCATCGTGAGCGACCTCCACCAAGAGGCCCTGCGGAGCAAGCGAGAGCCCATCGTGGCGCTGCGCGAGTCCTCGGTCGTCCTCCGCAACGGCCGCACCGTGCAGAAGCGCCTGTTCGTCATGACAGATGCGGTCGCTCGAGCCATCCGGTCACACGAGCGGTCGCCGATCGGCGAGCCCCCCAAGGCGCCCGCCCCCGCCCCCGAGTGATCGTCCAAGGCCCCGACGCCAGCCAGCGCCCGTACAGCGACGTGGTGCAGGTCTTCGAGCGCAACACGCTCGCGCTCCCTCCGCTGCGTGCCTACCTCGCCGAGCTCCTCGACCGACGAGCCTTCCTGGTCGAGCTGGCGAGGGCCGAGGTGCGGGGGCAGCGGTCGAGCACCTTCCTCGGCGAGCTGTGGTCGCTGATCGACCCGATGTTCCAGGCGCTCGTGTACTACCTCCTCTTCGTCGTCATCCGCGGCGGGAGCGGCGGCGGTCGGGCGACGGAGTTCATCACCGCCATCATCGGCAGCGTCTTCCTGTTCAACTACACGCGCATCTCGATCAGCGAGGGCGGTCGATCGATCCTGCGGCACAGGGGCTTGGTGCTGAACGCGATCTTCCCGCGCGCCCTGCTCCCCATGGCCGAGGTCTACAAGGGCTTTCGTTCCACCCTCCCCGCCTTTGCGATCTACCTCGTCATCCACCTGGCCATGCGGGCACCCGTCACCCAGGCGGTGTTCCTGATTCCCCTGCTGCTCGTCATCCAGACGGTGATGAACCTCGGGCTGGCCTTGCTCCTCTCCACCGCCACCGCCTACTTCAACGACGTGGCCAACCTCTTGACCTACATCCTCCGGCTGCTGACCGTCGCCACACCCGTGATGTACCCCGTGTCCCTGCTGACTCCAGCGCTTCGGGGGGTGCTGGCGTGGAACCCCCTCTTCGCCCTCTTTGCGGCGTACCAAGCCATCATCACCGGCGAGGCGCCGGCCTTCGGCTTGATCCTGCAGAGCATGGTGTGGGCCACCGTGACCCTCGTGGTGGGCGTGTGGTTGTTCCTCCGGCACGAGCGTTCCTTTGGCATCCACATCTGAGCCCTCCCCCCACTCGGCGATGGCGATCGAGGTGGACGGCGTGTCCGCCTCCTATCACCTGAGGGTGGGCCGGGCCGCGGGTTGGTGGGGCCTGCGCGGCCTCGTCAGCTCCGATGGCGCGGGGCGGCGAGAGGTGCGGGCTCTGCGGGACGTCACCTTCGCCGTGCCGAAGGGCACCGTGCTCGGGGTCATCGGCCGCAACGGCGCCGGAAAGTCCACCCTGCTCCGAGCGCTGTCGGGGATCCTCGCCCCGGACGAGGGCCGGATCATCGTCCGGGGTCGCATCTCGCCGCTGCTGTCCGTCGGGCTCGGGATGCAAGGCGATCTCACCGGGCGGGAGAACGTCCGACTCGGCGCCTTGGCCTTCGGGCACGACCCGCTCGAGCTGCCCGGCTTGGAGGCATCGATCATCGAGTTCGCGCAGCTCGGGGAGTACGCCGACTTCCAGTTCCGGACCTACTCCGCCGGCATGCGGTCGCGGCTCGGCTTTGCCGTCGCCGCCCATCTCGACCCGGAGATCCTTCTCATCGACGAGGCGCTCACAGGCGGAGACACGAAGTTCAAGGCCAAGGTCGAGGAGAAGATGTTCCAGCTCTGCACCGACGGCCGGACGATCGTGGTCGTGACGCACGGCTTGTCCCTCGTTCGGGAGATCGCGACGGCGGCGCTCTGGCTCCACCAGGGCCAGGTGAGGGAGTACGGCGATCCCGACGAAGTCGTGTCGGCCTACATGCGGTACTGCCGGATCGAGGAGGCCGAGCTGGCCGCCGTCGATGACGACTGACAAGGCTCGGTAGTCTCCGCCCATGCAGCTGATCGTTCTCGGCATGCATCGGTCTGGCACCTCCAGCGTCACCCGGTTGCTCAACCTGGCCGGGGCGTACTTCGGCCCCGAGGGCATGGCGACGGAAGCCAACGACGAGAACCCCAAGGGGTTCTGGGAGCGACGCGACATCCGGGCGGTGTGTGACGGCTTGCTCCAAGGGGCCGGCTTCGACTGGTGGAAGATCGCCGACTTCGATCCCGGGCAGATCCCCGAGCCGGTGCTCCAGGAGAACCTCGCCGCCTTCCGCCGCATCGTGCTCGAGCTCGACGCCCATCGGCCCTGGGTCGTGAAGGAGCCTCGGCTCTCGCTGGTGGTCCCGCTCCTGCGCCCGACGCTCGAAGCGCCCGTGTTCGTCCACGTGGCGCGCGAACCAGTCGAGATCGCTGAGTCGCTGGCCTCCCGCAACGGGTTCCCGGTGCCCGTCGGCCTTGCGCTGTGGGAGGCCTACACCGCGGCGGCGCTGGCGGCCTCGCGGTCGGATCCTCGGGTGCTCGTGTCGTACGGGGCGCTCCTGCGTGATCCGGTCACCACCACGGCGACCCTTCTGGAGGAGCTGGCGGCCTTCGGCGTACAGAGGCTCCGGATGCCGAGCGAGCGCGAGATCACCGCCTTCGTCAGCCCCACGTTGCACCGGCATCACCAGCCGGCGAGCGATCGAGGGGGGTACCTCAACGCCGCCCAAGCCGCGCTGGCAGGCAGCCACGATGGAGGTCGTCTGCCTGACCCCCAGGACAGTCCCCTCCTCGTCTCGCCCGGAGCCGTCGCCACACTGCGCGCCTTCGAGGCGAGCCGAGCTGACGTCGAGGCGAGCCGAGCTGACGTCGAGGCAGTGCAAGCCGACCTCGAGGCGTCCGTGGCAGAGCGCGCACAGGTCGCGGTCGCCCATCAGGAGCTTCTGGAGGACCTGCGGACCTCGCACCAGCAGGCCCAGGACGAGCTGCGCGCGCTGGCGGCCCAGAGAGCGGCTGCCACCCAGGCCACCGAACAGCTCGCCGACGAGCTGCTGGAGGTGGCGACCAGGCGGGTCCGGGCCGTGCAGGCCTCGGGGGCGGTCCGGGTCGGCGCGCGGCTGTCGAGGCTCAGGGATCGCTTGCGAGGCCACCACACGTCGGGCGCGGACGCCGCCATCGAGGGCGCGCTCTCGCACATCGAGCGGGCCCGCACCGCATTGGCGGGTGACCTCCACCGAGATGGTGCGTTCGCAGCCGGGCCCGAGGTGGAGGAGCCACCACCAGTCCAGGAGATGCGGCGACACCGGGCGGCGGCCCGGGCGGCGGGAGATCGAGCCCGCGTCGCCGTCCTGGCCTGGGACGTAGGGCACAACCCCTTCGGACGGGCCCACCTCTTGGCGGACCTCCTTCGCGACCGCTTCGACGTCGAGGTCTGGGGCAGCCAGTTCGAGCGCTACGGCTCCGACCTCTGGCCTCCACTGCGCCACACCGACATCCCCGTCCGGCGGTTCCGTGGCAGCAGCTTCCCCGACTTCCTCGACACGCTGGACGACTGCGCCCGCCGACTCGATGTCGATGCGATCTACGTCTCCAAGCCTCGTCTTCCCTCCCTTGCCCTCGGCATCCTCGCCAAGGAGCAGTGGAACCGCCCGCTCATCGTCGACATCGACGACTTCGAGCCTTCGTTCTTCGACGTGGCGGAGCCTCTGCACCCCGACGAGCTCCCTCGTCATGCTCAGGATCCGGACATCGCGCTCCCGTTCGGTCGATTGTGGACGCAGGCATGCGATTCGGTCGTGCGATCCGCCGATCAGCTCACAGTGTCCAACACCGAGCTCGAGGCGCTCTACGGCGGCATCGTCGTGCCGCATGCCAGGGACGAGCGGCTGTTCGACCCAGCCCTGCACGACCGATCGGCGGCTCGGCGACGGCTCGGGTTGGGCGACGCCGACCGACTGATCATCTTCGGGGGCACCCCGCGCGCGCACAAGGGCATCCTCGGCTTGCTGGCGGCCCTCGACGAGCTCAACGATGCTCACCTGCGCGTCGGCGTGTTCTGCACACGTGAGCTGGAGGAGCTCCGCAAGGAGATCGGATCGCTCGCACGTTGGATACTGCCGCTGCCCCACCACGCCTTCGACGACCTGCCGGGGCTTCTGGCCGCTGCGGACCTCTCGTGCGCATTGCAATCGCCCGGCCATCCGGTGTCGCGGTTCCAGATGCCCGCCAAGGTCACGGACGCGATGGCGATGGGCGTGCCGTGCCTCGTCACGCCCGTGCCTCCGCTGATGCCGCTCGTCGACCAGGACGTCGTCGAGGTGTTCGACGGCGTCGTTCCGCTCCCGGACAAGCTGCGAGAGATCTTCGACCGGGCTGACGAGACGGCCGATCGAGCGCAGCGAGCCCGAGCGCTGTTCCTGGAGTCCTACAGCTATGCCGCCGTCCGCCCGGCGGTCACCGACGCGGTGAACCGACTCCTCGCCGACCCTCCTCCGCTGGCGCCCGAGCTCACGACCTTGGTCACGACCGCTCGCCGGCTGTTCCGGCCGGAGGCGGTCCCCGCCCCGAGGGTCCGACGGCCGATGCCCCCCGGTTCGACCTACGACCTCGTGATGTTCTGGAAGCAGAACGACACCGGCATCTACGGCCGGCGCCAGGACATGTTCCTGAAGTACCTCGAGCGATCCGGGCGCTTTCGCACCATCGTCCACTTCGACCAGCCGCTGAGCGCCGAGGCGCTCCTGCTGGCCGGCCGCCGAAGCATCCGGGCCACCGACCAGACCCGCCTGGTGCTGGAACAGACGCTCCGGCGGCTGGCGCACCGCAGTGATCGGGGCGCCCTTCGGCATCGCACCTTCGTGTACGCAGGGGGGCGGCTGTCGCGAGCGGTCGGCTTCCCGCACCGCAACGAGTACCCGGACTACGTGCGCTCGGTGCTCGAGCGCGAGGGCCTCGGCGAGCGACCGCTCCTCTGCTGGGTGTACCCGACGAGCTCGTTCCTTCCAGACGTCATGGATGCCCTGGGGCCCGACCTCGTCGTGGCAGATGTCGTCGACGACAACCGCACCTGGTACGAGCCGGGTGCACCCATGTATGAGAAGCTCGATCAGAACTACGCGGCGGTGCTGGCCCGCAGCGATGTCGTGCTGGCCAACTGCCAGCCCGTTGCGGAGAGCATGCTGGCCTTCGTGCCGCGCGTCGAGGTGGTGCCGAACGCTTGCGAGCTGCCGGAGACCGCAGGGTCCCCTGAACGCCCGCGCGAGCTGGACGGCATCCGCGGGCCGATCGTCGGCTACGCAGGGAACCTCTCCGATCGGATCGACCTGGCGCTCCTGCACCAGCTGGCCCAGACCCGGCGTGACTGGACCCTCGTGGTCCTCGGGTCGGCCCACCTCGACAGGTCGGCGATGGCGCTCGCCGACCAGCCCAACGTTCGGCTGCTCGGGACCAAGCGCTACGCCGAGGCGCAGGCCATCATCCGCCACTTCGACGTCGGGCTGATCCCCCACCTCGACAACAAGATGACCCGATCCATGAACCCTCTCAAGGCGTTCGTCTACTGCGCGCTCGGCGTTCCGATCGTCTCGACGCCGGTGGCCAACCTCGACGAGATGTCCGAGTTCATCACGGTCGCGGAGGGGCCGGACGAGTTCGTCGTGGCCATCGAGGAGGCCCTCCGCTCGGGCCATCAGCGGCCCGAGCGAGCCGCGCTGCTCCCACACTCCTGGGACGAACGGGTCGAGCGGGTGCTCCGGCAGGTGGACGAAGCCGCCGAGCTCCGACGGACCGCTGACGATTGACCCACCCCACGCCATCGAAGTCGCGATCAGTGTTGGGATACCCTCCCGGAGGTGGGCAAGGCAGAGCGCCGCATCGGGCCATGAAGGTCTTCTGCATCGGCCTCAACAAGACAGGTACGCGCTCGCTCCACGAGGCCCTCCAGCGGCTCGGGCTGCGCAGCCTCCACTGGGGCGGACCCGAACGGGGGCCCCAGATCCGTGCTCTTGCGGAACGAGCGCTGCGGGAGGGCAGGCCGCTGCTGGACGACATCGAGGACGCTGACGCCTACTCCGACATCCTTGCGCTCAGCGCCAACTTCGACATCGTCGACGGCCAGTACCCGGGCAGCAAGTTCATCCTCACGGTGCGCGGAGTGGACGCCTGGCTCGACAGCCGGCGACGGCACGTCGAGACGAACCTCGCTCGTCGGGAGCGAGGCGAGTACCACGGAACCTTCCTCACCGTGGACACCGAGGCATGGACCGCCGAGATGGCGGAGCACGTCGGGCGCATCCGCTCCTACTTCTCGGGCCGGCCCGACGACCTGCTGGTGATGGACATCGCCGCCGGCGACGGCTGGGA
>JBDSUN010000327.1:0-4092 GCA_039927735.1 Acidimicrobiales bacterium
TCCTTCCAGCGGCGACCACCGTCGCCTCAGGTTCGGAGTCCGCCAGACCGGGGGAAGAGCATCACGCCCCACTCCCTGCGCCATACTTTCGTCACCATGGCCCTCGATTCGGGCCAGGCCGACCGAGACATCGCCATCTCGACCGGGCACTCCGACACGCGCATGGTCGCCTACTACGACCGCGGCCGAGACAACATCTCCCGCAACAGCACCCACGCGGTCGCCGCCTGGATCGAAGGCGCCGTTTGAACCGGGGCGTGCAGAGCGCGTTGCATCAGGGCAGTAAGTACCGCCCTTCGGCTGGGCCAGACGGTTCTTCTCGGGCTCAGGATCCGGCCGCCGCTGACGCGTGGCGCAGAGTTGAGGCATGACGCAGTTCACGGACATGGTGGCGGGCCATGTCTGACAAGAGCGGACCCTCACAGCTTGCGAAGCGCCAGGCGGCGTTCGGGATCATCGGCCCCGCCGTCGCCGTGGTGCTGGTCGGCGTGATCGCTCCGAGGCTGCTGTGGCTCCTCGTGCCGTTCGCAGCGGGGATGATCTACGTCTGCGTCGCCGGGCTACGCCGCCAGTCGCGGCAGTAGCAACCAGCGGCGTTCAGCCCTATTGCTCCCGCTGAGGCGAAGCAGTCCCAGCCCGACTCGCAGTCCTGTCCCCAAACTGCCGATCTGACGCACGAGGCGGGCTCCGCTGGCAATGTGGGACGTCAAGGACCTGGGCCGGGGAGGTCGTTCAGGGCAGATCGAGGATGACCGCGATGGTCTCGCGTAGCTGGGTGAGTACGGCCATACCGACGTTGCCGCGAACGCCGATGATGCGCTGCGGTGAAACGGCTCGGATGTGCTGGCACTGGGCGGCATATGCGGCGTCGAGTCCGTTCGACTCGTCGGGTTCCACTGCCACCTCGGAGTGGAACGAGCGGAGCGTGCTCGTGAGCGGAACGACCTGGATCACCGATGGGCCGGCATCGAGGACTCGTTGGGCTGTCACCACGATCGCGGGGTGACGGAAGCCCGCTTCCCTCCCATGCGGCGTGCCGAGCTCGAGATCTACGACGTCACCCGAGGTCGGCATCGAGCCAGGCCGTCTCGTCGTCGCGAAGCGGGGCCGTGAGCTCGGTCCCCACTCGGTCCTGTCGAAGCGCTCGGACGGCCAGCGACACGGTGTTGCCCACCGTGGTGTTGAGCTCGGTGGCGAGGCGCTTGAGCTCTCCGTGGGTGGCAGCGTCGATGCGAACACTTGTGCTTTGCATGCAGATCAGCATACAACGGCGACCGGCGGAGAGCCCTAGCCGGGGGCCTCGGGTGATGGCCTGTTCCTGCCGGTGATCGACGCGTCGCACGGGCTGACCGGGCAGGGTGTCACCGTGGCGACCTGGGGAACGTGCAGGGTGGGATCGGTGCTCCTGGCGGCCTGGCTGGCCACCATGGGATGGGTCCCAGCCAGTGCCCAGCAAGAGCCACCGGTGCCGTCGGTGCTCATCGAGGCCAGTGCGGCCCCATCGCTGATCAGGGGCTGCAGTCCCGATCAGGTCAACACCCACCCGGGCTCGTTCACGCTCTCGCGCACAGGACCGACCACCGAGGCTCTGACCATCTCCTACACAGTCGTCGGGCAGGTTGCCCCCACGACTGGGAGCAGCACCTTCATGACCGGCGAGTCGCTGGTAACCGTGCCGGTTAGCCGTTCGGCCAGGAGGGCGCGCGTGCGGTCACACGGTGCACCGCTCTGGGTGATGGCTGAGATCTCCGCAATGCCATCGAGCGACAACCCGAGTGCGCGGGCGCGGCGTACGAAGGCGAACGCCTCCACGTTCTCGTCCGTGAACACCCGGTACCCGGCGGACGTGCGTTCCGCCGGCTCGACGAGGCCGCGCGCTTCGTAGAGCCGGGCCGCTCGGGTGGTGATCTCGGCCGCGTTGGCCGCTTGGCCGATCGTGTAGGTCGTCACCTTGGTCCCCTTGACATTGCCGCTGGGTCAAGGTTCTACCGTCAGCGGATCGAACAACCAACCAACTGGAGGACACCGATGGCGTTCAAGCAAGGCGAGGTCTACCGCTGTACCGACGACTCGTGCGGGTGCGAGCTCACGGTCACGAAGCCCGCTCCGTCAGACTGCAAGGGCACCAGCAACCCGACGTGCTGCTGCGACAAGACGATGGAGAAGGTCGAGGGCTGAGCCGGGGGCCTGGCCGGCCGTGAACTCAGACAGCCGGCCAGGCTGCCTCACCAATACCGGATCGATCCCCCAAGGTGCGGTGGTGTGCGATAGACCGGTGGCGACCAGTCCTCGTCCGATGTGTGACCTCCTTCTTCCTCGCACCGACGCCGGCGCTGCGTTTCAGGCCGCAGCGGCCGTAACCGTGTACGGGCCCCTGCTGTGGGCCACACGCAGCAACCGCGACACGCAGACCTTCGTGCTCGGCCTAGCGGTGCTGACCTTCGCCTGGTTCGCGCTTCGAACCCTCCATTGACCGAGCGGCGAAGATCTTCGCGGGAGAGATCGGCGACGGAGTAGTGGGCCGAGAGCTTCAGTGCCAGGTCGCCCGATCGGCGCCCACGGCGATGCCCACCGCAAACGCAACGAAGGGCCCGACGGTCAAGAGATCAGCGAGGCGTCGCGAACCCATCCCGACCTTGTGGAGTCCAGCGCGGAAGGTTGCCGCTGCCAATGCCACGCCCAGCCACCACAGCACCCTCGCCCATGGCGGCCACGCCAGGGGCGCGAGGCGCGCCCACGACGGTAGCGATGAGTTCGCGTTCATCCCGCCTGCGACCTCCAAGGCGACCGCACCGAGGACGGCTGCGAACGAGCCGGGGATGGCCAGCACCCACCAGACACTGAGTGGCCGAGTGCCGCCTCGCAGTCGCTCCGGTCGGTTCGCCATCAAGTAGATCCACCCCACCTGGGGTAGGGTAGTCGCCATGAAGCAGATCCATAAGCGTGCGGTGATGAACCGGTTGAAGACGGCGAGGGGTCACCTGGATGCGGTGATCCGCATGGTGGAGGACGACACCTATTGCCCGGACCTGATGAAGCAGCTGTCGGCGGTGCAGGGGTCCCTGGAGCGGGCCAGACGGATCGTGCTGCAGAACCATCTGGAGACCTGTGTGGCCGCCGCGATGGTGGCGGGACGTACCGATCAGATCGTGGAGGAGCTGATGGAGGCGTTGCGCTATGACCGCAGCGTCACCGGTCCTGGTCCTGAGCTGGCCGTCACCGCCGGGGAGGCGTGATGTCGAGGACTGACGATTCGGTGGTAACCGACGGGGGCCGTACGGCCGAGGCCGAGTTTGCGGTGTCGGGGATGACGTGCGGGTCGTGTGCGGCCCGGGTCGAGAAGGCGCTCAACCGACACGATGGCGTCGTGGGCGCCGGTGTGAACTTTGCCACCGGCAAGGCGGTCGTGAACTTTGATCCGTCAGAGGTGTCGCCCGAGCGGTTGTCGGCGGCGGTGGCCAAGATCGGCTACGGGCTGGCGCCGACGGGGACGGGCCTCGATGACAGTGACGCTGAGGTCGACGACGAAGCTGCGGTGCAGCGCCTGTGGCTGCGGCGCGTGCTGGTGGCGTGGCCGCTCGGGCTGGCGGTGCTGGTGCTGTCGGTTGGGTGGATGATGGAGCCGTGGGCTCGGTGGTCGGCGTTGGTGCTGGCCACCCCAGTGCAGTTCTGGGCGGGATGGCCGTTTCTGCAGCAGGCGGCGCTTCGTGCGCGGGCTCGCCAGGCGAACATGGACACCCTCATCGCCATGGGCACCCTGTCCGCCTACACGTTCTCTGCGTACCAGGTGATCTTCGGGCCCTCACACAGCGACCACTACTTCGACACCGCCGCGTTGATCATCGCCTTCCTCCTCTTGGGCCGCTACTTCGAGGCCCGAGCCAAGGGCCGGACCTCTACAGCCATCCGTGCCCTGCTCGAGCTGGGGGCCAAGGAGGCCCGGGTCGTCATCGACGGCACCGAGACCATGGTGCCGGTCGAGCAGGTGCGGGTCGGCGACCTGCTGCGGGTACGCCCCGGCGAGAAGATCCCCGTCGATGGCGAGGTCGTCGAAGGCGGCTCCGCGGTCGACGAGTCGATGCTCACCGGCGA
>JBDSUN010000328.1:0-9852 GCA_039927735.1 Acidimicrobiales bacterium
GCCAGACGCTCGTGCTGATGGGCTCCGGGCTGGCCGTGATGTTCCTGGGCCTGTCGCTGCTGGCCAGCAAGGTGAAGGTGATCCCGTTCGAGGACGGCACCCCCACGGTGCTGGCCCAGATCGGGGAATCGGTCTTCGGCACCGGGGGGCTCGGCGACCTGCTGAGCTACTCGCTGCAGGCCTCCACCATGCTCATCCTGGTGCTGGCCGCCAACACGGGCTTCGCCGACTTCCCCCGCCTGGCCAGCTTCCAGGCCAGCGACAGCTTCCTCCCCCGCCAGCTGACCAAGCGCGGCCACCGGCTCGTCTTCTCCAACGGCATCATCGCCCTCGCCGGCACCGCAGCCATCCTGGTGGTGGCCACCAACGCAGCGGTCACGAAGCTGATCCCGCTCTACGCCATCGGTGTGTTCATCGGCTTCACGCTGTCCCAGGCCGGCATGACCAAGCACCACCAGCGCCTCAAGGAGCCGGGGTGGCGCAAGAGCCTCGTGATCAACGGCGTGGGCGCCGTGATCTCCGCCGCAGTGGTGCTCATCGTGGCCATCACCAAGTTCGGCGACGGCGCCTGGGTGATGGTCGTGGCCATGCCGCTCTTCGTCCTGATGCTGCTGCGCCTCAACCGCCAGTACGAGCGGGAGGCGGTGCTGCTCGAACATGACGTCCCCGCCGCCGCCATCGCCCCCATCCTGCGGCGTCACGTCGTCCTCGTGTTCGTCGACCGGCTCGACATGGCCTCCGCCCGCGCCATCCAGTACGCCCGCACCCTGACGCCCGACGAGCTGCGGGTCGTGCACTTCGTCATCGACGAGCCCAAGGCCCAGGAGCTGGCCGAGGAGTGGGCCCGCACCGGGCTGCGCCGCGTGCCCCTCGAGCTCGTCGACTGCCCCGACCGACGGCTCACGCGCGGCGCGGTGGAGTGCGTGGTGCGGGAGCTGGCCGACGGTGAGACCGAGGTGTCGGTGCTGCTGCCCGATCGCAAGTACCGCGGCATCTGGCACCGGGTGCTCCACGACAAGACGGCCGACGCCATCCTCGAACAGCTGTCACGGCTGCCCCACGCCAACGTGACGACCGTGCCCTTCCACATCGACTCGGTGGACGCTGACAAGGTGCCGCTATCGGCCATCGTCACCCGGCGATCCGCCCCCGCGGGCGCCGGACGCAAGATCGCGACGCCCCAACCCACCGCCCACGACGCCGACGCCGGCCAGGTCACCGACCCGGGGTGCACCCCGATCATCGACGCTCAGTGGCGACAGCGCGTGCGCGTGGCGGGCCGGGTCCGCTCGGTGCGCTTGGCTCCCCAGCACGACGCCCCCACCGTGGAGCTGATCCTGGTGGACGGGTCCGCCTCCATCTCGGTGATCTTCCTCGGTCGGCGGGGCATCGCCGGGATCAGCGTGGGCACCCGCCTGGCCGTCGAGGGCACCGTCGGCGTCCACAAGACCCGCCTGGCCATCCTCAACCCGAGCTACGAGCTCCTCGGCTGATGCCGGTCAGTCGCTGACGCGTCGAGCGTCTTCGACCAGGTTGATCTCGTAGAGCACCTCGTCGAGCTTGTCGCCGGCCTCGATGGCGCCGTAGCGCTGGGGGTGCTCGGACGTGACGCACGACGGCAGCGGCGACAGGATCGTCCATGGGGTGGGATGGCAGAACTGCACCACGCTGTAGCGCTCGCCGGTGAAGGCCGGATCGGAGACCACCCGGTGCACCCCCGGCGGGATCAGGCCGTTGGACAGCACCTCCAACATCATGCCGGTGTTGATGATCACGTTGCCCTCACCGGCGACCGCGTCCACCCAGCCGTCGTCGGTCTGCACCTGGAGCCCCGGGGCGGTGGCGCGCGGCAGGGCCGTGATCAGGTTGATGTCGGCGTGGGCACCGGCCCACACGTGCTCGGAACCCGCCGGGGCGTCGGGCATCGGCGGATAGCGGATGGCTCGGGTGAGGGTGGAGCCGTTCGGGAGCATCGACTCGAAGAGGTCCTCGTGGGCGCCGAGCCCCACGGCGATGACGCGCAGGAACCGCCGCTGCAGGTCGTAGATACGCCGGTGGAAGAGCATGAGCACGTTGGTGATCCCGGGCACGGCCGCCTCGGGCAGCACCTGGTCCATGTAGCGATGCGGGTACTTGCGTCGAAGGGGGTGCCCGGCCGGCGGCTCGTCGCTCCAGTTGAGCATCTCCTTCCAATCGGGCACGTCGGCTGAGGCCGCCGTCTCCACCAGGAGCCCCGTGTAGCCCGTCTGCCCGTTGGAGCCCGGCGCCACGAAGCCCTCCTTGGTCGGCTGATCCAGGCAGAAGAACTCGGCCAGCTTGGCGTAGGCCTCGTCGATGACGTCTTCGGGGAGATCGTGGCTCGTGTAGACGAACCCGGTGGCCAGGCTGCGACGGACACCGTCGACCACCGCGGCCCGGGCGGCCGTGTCACCCTGCTCGAAGCGGAGCAGGTCGACGTCGAGGATCTCGGCCATGGCCCGAACCTACCGTCAGTGGCTCGGGAGCATCCCGGTGACGTCCCAGAGGTGGTGCTCGATGTCGTGGAGGTAGTAGCGGGCGATCGAGTCGATGGTGAAGGTGGCACCGTCGCTGCGGCGGCCGGTGCGCTCCCAGTCCGCCCGCTGCACCCCTGCGAAGAGCGCTCCGAGGAGGTCGCCCGCCGCCGTCACCTCGCCAGCCACGGTGGTGGGATCCTGCTCGCCGTAGCGCTCCTCGATGGCGCTGGCGTCCTGATCCCAGCTCTCGTAGGACGGATCGTCCTCGTCCAGCATCCGACCCACCCGGCCGGCGTAGACCCGGTGCACGTCGCGCACGTGGCAGGCGTACTCGAGGGGTGACCACGAGTGGGCGTCGGGCCGCTCCCGGACGTCGGGGCGGTCGAGCACCCCAGTCCACGCCCGTGAGGTCGAGGCGATGCGGCCGGCCAGGTCCTCCCGGTCCACCGCCGAGGTGTCGAACCCGCACTCCGGGCACGTCCGCTCGAGCACCCACGTCCAGTCCTTGGCGTCCGGGACGATCGGCATGACCGGACCGTAGTCAGCCGCGGACTCGGCTCGGTGGCCGTTTCGCCGTACCCTCGGAGCATGGACGGGGGGGCTGCGCTGCACGAACCGGCCCACCCCGTGCGCATCGTGACGGCCGCGTCCCTGTTCGACGGACATGACGCCGCCATCAACATCATGCGGCGGATCCTGCAGTCGCAGGGGTGTGAGGTGATCCACCTGGGCCACAACCGCTCGGTGCAGGAGGTCCTCACCGCCGTCGTGCAAGAGGACGCTCAGGGCGTGGCGGTGTCGTCCTACCAAGGTGGGCACAACGAGTACTTCGGCTACCTGGTCGACGAGCTGCGGGCGCGCGGCCTCGGTCACGTGCAGATCTACGGCGGCGGCGGGGGCGTGATCATCCCGAGCGAGATCGCCGAGCTCCAGGCCTACGGCGTCACCCGCATCTTCTCCCCGGAGGATGGCCAGACCCTCGGCCTGGCCCGGATGGTCAACACCATCGTCGAGCAGTGCGATGTCGACCCGATCGCCGTCCCCCTCCAGTCGGTGGACGACGTGCTGGCCGGCGACCAGGGGGCCCTGGCCCGCGCCATCACGGCCCTCGAGCTAGGTCGACTGGAACCTCCCCTGCTGGAGCAGCTGCGCGCCGCCGCCGGCCGGTCGGTGGCCCCGGTGCTGGGCATCACGGGCACGGGTGGCTCGGGCAAGTCCTCCCTCACCGACGAGCTGGTGCGGCGGTTCCGACTCGATCAGGAGGACAAGCTCCGCATCGCGGTCCTGGCCATCGACCCCACCCGGCGGCGGGGCGGGGGTGCCTTGCTGGGCGATCGGATCCGGATGAACGCCATCGAGCCGCCGCAGGTGCTGTTCCGGTCCCTGGCCACCCGGGGAGCGAGCGAGGTGCCCGCCGCCCTCGATGACATCGTGGTGGCCTGCCGGGCGGCTGGCTACGACCTGGTGATCGTGGAGACGCCGGGCATCGGGCAGGGTGACGCCGGCATCGTCGAGCACGTCGATCTGCCGATCTACGTGATGACGCCGGAGTTCGGCGCCGCCAGCCAGCTCGAGAAGATCGACATGCTCGATCTCGCGGAGGCGGTCGTCATCAACAAGTTCGAGCGCCGTGGGGCGCAAGACGCCCTGCGAGACGTGCGCCGCCAGATGGCCCGCAACCGGGAGCGCTTCGACGCCGACCCGGCCGAGCTCCCGGTGTTCGGCACCATCGCCTCGCGCTTCAACGACGACGGCTGCACCGCCCTCTACCTGCACCTGCGGGACCGGTTGGCCGAGGGCGGCCTCCCCGTCACCGGGGGCACGCTGGCCCCCGTCGACGGGCGGGTCAGCACGACGATGACGTCGATCGTCCCGCCCGAGCGGGTGCGCTACCTGGCCGAGATCGCCGAGGTCGTGCGCGGCTACCACGCCGACACCGAGGAGCAGGTCGCCGCCGCGCGCGTCATCGGAAACCTCCTCGCCGCCAAGGACGTGCTGTCCGCCCAAGGTCGAGGCACCGACGAGCTCGGGGCCGCCCTCGAGCAGTCCTTCGCCGCCGTGGACGGCACCACCCGCGAGCTGCTCGACACCTGGCCAGCCGTCGCCGACGCCCTCACCGGCGAGGCCAACGACCAGGGTGTGCCCCTCACGCGGGAGTCGCTGTCGGGCTCGCTGGTGCCGAGGGTGGCGCTGCCCCGCTACGACGACCCCGGTCAGCTCCTGCGCTTCCTGCGGGCCGAGCACCTGCCCGGTCACTTCCCGTTCACAGCGGGCGTGTTCGCCCTCAAGCGTGACGGCGAGGACCCGGCCCGGATGTTCGCGGGCGAGGGCGACGCCTTCCGCACCAACCGTCGCTTCCACCTGCTGGCCGAGGGGCAGCCCGCCACCCGCCTGTCCACCGCCTTCGACTCGGTCACCCTCTACGGCTTCGACCCCGACGAGCGCCCCGACATCTACGGCAAGGTCGGCAACGCCGGCGTGTCGATCGCCACCCTCGACGACATGGAGGCGCTCTACGCCGGCTTCGACCTGTGCGACCCGTCGACCTCGGTGTCGATGACGATCAACGGGCCGGCGCCGACGATCCTGGCCATGTTCCTGAACACGGCCATCGACCAGCATCCCGAGCTGGAGCCGGCCGAGGTGCTGCAGCGGGTTCGCGGCACGGTGCAGGCCGACATCCTCAAGGAGGACCAGGGCCAGAACACCTGCATCTTCTCTACGGAGTTCAGCCTCGGGGTGATGGCCGACATCCAGGCGTGGTTCGTCGACCACGAGGTGCGCAGCTTCTACAGCGTCTCCATCTCCGGCTACCACATCGCCGAAGCCGGCGCGAACCCGCTGTCACAGCTCGCCTTCACCCTGGCCAACGGCTTCACCTACGTGGAGAGCTACCTGGCCCGGGGCCTCACCATCGACGACTTCGCCCCCAACCTCTCCTTCTTCTTCTCCAACGGCATGGATCCGGAGTACGCCGTGCTGGGCCGGGTGGCGCGGCGCATCTGGGCCATCACCATGCGCGACCGCTACGGCGCCAACGAGCGCTCGCAGAAGCTCAAGTACCACGTCCAGACCTCCGGGCGGTCGCTGCACGCCCAGGAGATGGACTTCAACGACATCCGCACCACCCTCAAGGCGCTCATCGCCCTCTACGACAACGCCAACAGCCTCCACACCAACGCCTTCGACGAAGCCGTGACCACCCCTACCGACGAATCGGTGCGGCGGGCCCTGGCCATCCAGATGATCATCAACCAGGAGTGGGGGCTCTCCATGAACGAGAACCCCAACCAGGGCAGCTTCGTCATCGAGCAGCTCACCGACCTCGTCGAGGAGGCCGTCCTCCAGGAGCTCGAGCGCATCTCCGAGCGAGGCGGGGTGCTGGGCGCCATGGAGACCGGGTACCAGCGCGGCAGGATCCAGGACGAGTCGATGCTCTACGAGCACCGAAAGCACGACGGCACCCTGCCCATCATCGGCGTCAACACCTTCCTCGCCCCTGGCCACCACGCCGGTGAGACCCCGCCGGTCATCACCCTGGCCCGCTCCACCGAGGCCGAGAAGCAGAGCCAGCTCACCCGGCTCCGGTCGTTTCACGCCTCCCATGCCGACGAGTCGCCCGCCATGCTCGCCCGCCTCCGCGACGCAGCCCTGGCCGGCGACAACCTCTTCGATGTCCTCATGGACGCCGTGCGCGTCTGCAGCCTCGGCCAGATCACCGACGCCCTCTTCGAGGTCGGCGGCCGCTACCGGCGCAACGTGTGACCTAGATCAGTCGACGGAGATGCGGGCCATGAGGTCCGCCTTCTGCTCCTCGAAGTCCTCGAAGGAGATCTTCTTGTCGTCGAAGAGGCGGTGGATCTCTTCCACCCGCTTCAGCAGCTCGCCGGCGGACAGCTCGGCGCCCGGCTCGGCAGGGGCCATCGGCTCCAGCTCGTCGGTTTCGGCCTCGGTGCCCTTGTCCAGGCGCTTCTCGCGCTTGGCGGCCTGCTTGGCCTTCTTGGCTCGGTCGCGCTGGAGCTTCTCGAAGCTCGTTCGTTGTGCGGCCATGGGTACTTCCTTTCCTCACGACCCCCGGCATGACAGAGCCGCCGGCACCGAGGTGCCGGCGGCTCTCTCAACGGAGATTCGGGACTAGACGACCCGAACGTTCTGGGCTTCCTCACCCTTGCGACCCGGCGCCACGTCGAACTCGACGCGCTGACCCTCGTCGAGGGTCTTGTAGCCAGACCCCTGGATGTTGGAGAAGTGGACGAACACGTCGTCGCCCTGCTCACGGGAGATGAAGCCGAAGCCCTTCTCGTTGTTGAAGAACTTCACGGTTCCAGTTGCCACGATGTATCTACCTATCTGCATTGCAAGCAAGTCCGACTGACTTCCCTGTTCGAGCGCTCAGCCTAGAGCCTGCCTCGTCCGTTGGCGACATCACGCCTGGCAGACTGCTCCCGATGCCCACCTCGGACGCCCTTCTCCGCACCCGGGGCCTGACCAAGCGCTACCCCAGCGTCACCGCCGTCGACCATCTGGATCTCGAGATCCCCCGGGGGCGGGTGGGCCTGGTGGGCGCCAACGGCGCCGGGAAGACGACGCTGTTCCGCATGATGCTCGGGCTCAGCCACCCGACCGAGGGGACGATCGAGGTGTGCGGGCTGGACGTCGCCGAAGATCCCATCGGAGCCCGCAGCCGGCTCGGGTACATGCCGGAGCACGACTGCTTGCCCCTCGACCAGACGGCGGCCGATGTCGTCGCCACCTTCGGCGAGCTGAGCGGCCTCCCGGCCCGCGCCGCCCGCCAGCGAGCCTCCGACGTGCTCGACCTCGTGGGGCTCGACGAAGCCAGGTTCCGGCCCGTGGGCGGCTTCTCCACCGGCATGCGCCAGCGCACCAAGCTGGCCCAAGCCATCGTCGCCGACCCTGAGCTGGTGCTCCTCGACGAGCCCACCGCCGGCCTCGACCCCATGGGGCGGGAGGAGATGCTGGCGCTGGTGGCCCGCCTTGGCACCCTCGGGATCTCGGTGCTCCTGGCCACCCACCTCCTCGACGACGTGCAACAGGTCTGCGACCACGTGGTCATGCTCGACGGCGGGCGGCTGGTCGTGTCCGGCGCCACCGGCTCGCTGCTCGAGCGGACCGGGCTGCTCAGCGTGGACGTCGGCACCGAACGCGACGGTCTGGTGGCACGGTTGGCGACGGCCGGGCTCACCGCCACCATCAGCGCCGGGCTCGTCGAAGTCCAGGTACAAGGCGACTCGGACATCGACGCCGTGCGCGATGCGGTGGCCGAGCTCGGCCTCCCGCTGCACCGGATGACCACCCGCCTCACGTCCCTCGACGAGGTCTTCCTCGATCGGGCCGGGCAGCAGTGATGGTCGGCGCCGTCTACGACCGCGGCTACCGCGGCTACGAGGGTGCCCGCGGCGGGCGAGGCGCCGGCCGGGCCGCCCTCTTCCGGGCGTCGGTGCGTCGGGCCCTCGGGCTCCGGCGACCGTGGCGCCAGAAGGTGACGGCGGCCGTGCTGCTCGGGATCGCCGTGGTGCCGGCCATCGTCAACGTCGGGGTCGCCTACCTGACCCGTGACACCATCGCGTCGGACATCGAGTTCATCACCTATCGCGAGTACGTCGGCGTCTCCAACGCCCTGCTGGTCTTCGTCGCCTTGACCGCCCCCGACATCATGTGCCCCGACCGGCGCCAACGGGTGCTCCCGCTCCTGTTCGCCCGACCGCTGACCGGCGCCGACTACGTGATGGCCAAGGTCGGTGCCATGTTCGCCATCCTCTTCGCCTTCTCCTTCCTGCCGCAGGTCGTCCTGTTCGTCGGCCAGATGCTGGTCAGCGAGGACGGTGCCCTCCGCTACGCCCGCGACAACGCCGAGGTGCTCTGGCAGGTGCCCATCGCGGTGGCGGCGCTGTCGACCTTCTACGCCGCCATCGGCGTCGCCATCGCCTCGCTGACGTCACGGCGCATCATCGCCGGGGCCTCCATCATCGGGCTCTTCCTGGTGACCTCCATCGTCGCAGCCGTGCTGGTCGGCCCCGAGACGACCACGGCGTCAGAGTCCGTCGGACCGCCGGCCACCGTAATCACCGAGGACGGCACCGTGCTCCCCGCCGACGGCCCCTTGAGCACCGACGAGTACGTCATCGTGCGCACCGAGCCGGCGCCCGCCGCGCTGCTCGACCTCCTCACCCTCCCGCTCCTGGTGCGGGACCTCGTGTTCCTCGGTGAGATCGAGGCGGACCACCCCCTGTCCGGGCTCGCCAACGGCGGTCTCTACGTGATCCTGGTGTTCGCGCTGGTCCTCCTCATCGCGTTCGTGACCCTCTTCAAGCGCTACGACGAGGTGGAGCGGTGACCGATCTGCCGCCGCCGCCGCCCGCTCGGCTCGACCCGGCATTCGTGGCCGATGCCACCGTCACCGCCACCGAGGTGTCGGTGTGGTTCGGGCAGAAGGTGGCCCTCTCCGACCTGAGCTGCTCCTTCGGGCCTGGCGTCACCGGCCTCCTCGGGCCCAACGGGGCGGGGAAGACGACCCTGATGCGGGCCATCACCGGTCTGATCCCGGTGAACCAGGGGCACGTCACCGTCGATGGGCGATCGCCGCGCGACGACCGCCGGGTCTACGGCCGCCTGGCGCTGGTCCCCGAGGACGAGGCCGTCCCCGGCGGGCTCACCCCGCGCCAGCTCTGCACCTACGTCGCCGACCTCCACGGCATCACCGACCGCAGCATCATCGACTGGGCGCTGCACACCGTGGACCTCGTGCCGGTGGCGGAGCGCAGCATGGACGGCTTCAGCAAGGGGATGCGCCAGCGGAGCAAGGTGGCCGCGGCCTTGGTGAAGAACCCGCTCGTCCTCGTCCTCGACGAGCCGCTCAACGGCGCCGACCCGGTGCAGCGGCTGCACCTCATCGAGCTGTTCCAGAGGCTCGGCGCCGAGGGCCGGACGGTCATCGTGAGCTCGCACGTGCTGTCCGAGGTCGAGCGCCTGGCCGACCGGGTGCTCGTGCTGGTCCACGGCCGCCTGGCCGCTGCCGGCAACCACCGCGCCATCCGCGACGCCATGGACGACCGGCCCCGGCACGTCCTGATCAGGACCGACGAGCCGCGCCGATTGGCGGCTGCGCTCCTCGATGTCAGCACGGTGGCGGGCGTCAGCTTGACCGACGCCGGGCTCGTCGTCACCACTGAACGGGCGGGCGATCTCGCCCTCGCGGTGGCGCCGGTGGCCCGCCGGCTCGGTGTCCGCCTGCGCGAGGTACGTCCCCTCGACGACTCGCTGGAGAGCCTCTTCCGGGAGTTGGTGCGATGAGGGCCGCCGGGCGCGCCGAACAGGCGATGCCGTGAGCGCCACCTCC
>JBDSUN010000329.1:0-5831 GCA_039927735.1 Acidimicrobiales bacterium
ACGCGGTCACGCCGGTGATGCAGCGGGCGTCGCCCATCATGATCGACGATTCGAGCGCAGGGACGGTTTCGCCGTAGAGGGCGCCGAGCATGCCCTTGACCATGCCCCGGTCGACGGCGCAGATGACGGGGTGCTCGATGGCGGCGCCGCCGAAGGGGCAGTGGTCGGAGACGATGCGGAGCCCGTCGCCGTGGCGTTCGGCATGGGCGGCGAAGCCGTGGGCGGTCAGGGCATCGGCCACCGCGTGCAGGGCGGTGCGGAAGGATCGCTGCACCGCGCCGGGCGCGCTCGGTCCCATGGAGGCGGCCATGGCCTGGCCGTACTTGAGCCCGACCTCCTCGGCCATGGCTTCCGCCGCGTCGGCCGGCAGGAGCGACAGCGCCTTGCTCAACAGGGTGACGAGGAGATCGTCGTGGCGCACGGGCAGCTCGAGGGCCATCTCCGGCGAGGTGACCCGGTAGTGCTTCGACGGCCGGCCGGCACCCACTCCGGAAGGTCCGACAGCCACCTCCACGTATCCGCCGCCGGCCAGCTTGTCGAGGTGGTGACGGGCGACGTTGGCGTGGAGGGCGAAGCGCTCGGCCACTTCGGCGGCCGTGACGCCCTCACCCTGCTCGTGGACGAAGAGGTAGATCTCCCGCCGGGTGGGGTCGCCGAAGGCGGAGGTGATCGCCGTGACGGCGGAGGAGAACTCCGTCGGGGTGAGGCCAGTCGACATCGGCCGGTATTCTACCTGTGGCCGCAGTGCAACTACCCCTGGACCGCCGCCCCGACCCCGGAGCCCCCGCCCCATGCCGATCACCGTCGACGACGTCATCGCCGCCCTCCGCCCCGTCGAGGACCCCGAGCTCCACCGCTCCATCGTCGACCTCGACATGGTGCGCAACGTTCGGATCGACGGTGACGCCGTCGCCCTCGAGGTCACCCTCACGATCGCAGGCTGCCCGCTCCGCAACGAGATCCAGAGCCGCGTAACGGGCGCGCTGACCGCCATCGGCGTGAGCGCTGTCGACCTCGAGTTCGGGGTGATGACCGACGAGCAGCGCGCCGGCGTGCGGCAGAAGGTGCAGGGGGACCCGTCGGCCACCGCCGGCAGCCAGCCCTCCCATGGCCACGCCGAGGGCCGGGCCATTCCCTTCGCCGACCCGGAGAGCAAGACCCGCGTCATGCTGATCGCCTCAGGCAAGGGTGGGGTGGGCAAGTCCTCGGTCACCACCAACCTGTCGATCGCGTTGGCCCAGCGCGGCAAGAGCGTGGCGGTGATCGACGCCGACGTCTGGGGCTTCTCCATCCCGCGCATGCTGGGCGTGGAGCATCCCCCGGCAGTGATCGACTCCATGCTCGTGCCGCCCACCGGGGCCGGTGGGGTCCGGTGCATCTCGATGGGGTTCTTCGCCAAGGAGGACCAGCCGGTCATCTGGCGGGGCCCGATGCTCCACAAGGCGCTCGAGCAGTTCCTCACCGATGTCTTCTGGGATGACCCCGACTTCCTCCTCGTGGACCTGCCCCCGGGCACGGGCGACATCTCCCTGTCGTTGGCCCAGTTCCTGCCCCGTGCCGAGGTGTATGTGGTCACCACCCCGCAGCCGGCCGCCCAGAAGGTCGCCCAGCGGGCCGGGTTCATGGCTCAGAAGGTGAACCTCGAGGTGAAGGGCGTCATCGAGAACATGAGCTGGTTCACGGGCGACGACGGCAAGCGCTATGAGCTCTTCGGCGCCGGAGGCGGAGACGCGCTCGCCGAGGTCCTCGGGGCACCGATGCTCGGCCAGGTGCCCTTCGTCACCGAGCTGCGGGCCGGCGGGGACTCCGGGCGCCCGATCGTGCTCAGTGAGCCCGACGGCGACGCCGCCCAGGTCTTCGCCCGCATCGCGGAGCAGGTCGAGGTCGACCTCGCCCCCACCCGTCGCTATCGCAAGGAGCTCAAGCTTCTCTGACGTCGGGCCTTACGGTGAGGTGAACCTGCGTGGGCGCGCCATCCACAGGGGGCCGTCCCGCCGTACCCTCGGCACCGTGGAGCTCGCCACCGTTCCCGAGGTCTCCTACCCGCCCGAGGATCGGCGGGTCGGGCGTCGCGCTCTGCTCGGCATGTTCGGCCTGGGCACCGCGGGCGTCCTCTGGGGAGCCAAGGTGCAGGCCCGCATGGAAGAGGCCCTGCGGCCCTTGACGGTCAAGGACCAGACCGGGCTGTCGTCGTTCCTGCCCTCCGCCGGTCGCTTTCGGATCTACACCGTCACGGGCACCCTGCCGGGCCGCAGCGATGCGGAGTACCGCCTCACCGTCGACGGCGACGTCGACAACCCCGTCACCTTGGACCTCACCGACATGCGGGAGCGGCTTCCGCAGACCTCGATGACGAAGGACTTCCAGTGCGTCACCGGCTGGCGCGTCGCCGAGGTCCCCTGGACCGGTGTGAAGCTGGCCGACCTGCTCGACGACGCCGGTGTCCGCCCGGGCGCCACCCACGTTCGGTTCTGGTCCTTCGACGGCACCTACACCGAGACCCTCACCCTCGACCAGGCCATGCGGGATGATATCCTCATCGCCCACAAGATGCTCGGGAAGCCCGTCACCCGTGAGCACGGTGGGCCGGTGCGGCTCTACGTCGCACCGATGTACGGCTACAAGTCCCTGAAGTGGCTCGAGCGCATCGAAGTCACCAGCGCCCTCGACGACCCCACCGATCCGGGCTACTGGGAGAACCTCGGCTACGACGTGGACGCCTGGGTCGGCGCCTCCAACGGCCTCTCCGACGCCCCCACGTGACTGCCACCGTCGCCGGCCCGGTCGACACCGTGCGCGGCGAACGGGTCGTGCGCTTCGCTCGCGCCGAGCGCTGGCTCCACTGGAGCAACGCCACGCTGTTCCTCGTGCTGCTCGTCACAGGCATGACGCTGTACGTGCCGGCCCTGTCCCGGGTGGTGGGGCGTCGCGTGCTCGTCAAGGACGTCCACGTCTACAGCGGCCTCCTGCTTCCGCTCCCGCTGCTCGCCGCCTACGCCGGCCATTGGCGCGACTCGGTGCGCCGCGACGTCCGGCGGCTGTCGCGGTGGTCGGTCGACGACCGGCGCTGGCTCACCAGCCTCGGGCGCCGAGGCAAGCAGCGGATGGGCAAGTTCAACGCCGGCCAGAAGCTGAACGCCATCTTCGTGGCGGGGTCCATCCCCGTGATGCTGGCCACCGGGAGCATCATGCGGTGGTTCGACCCGTTCCCGCTGGCATGGCGCACGGGGGCGACCTTCGTGCACGACTGGTTCGCCCTCGGGCTGCTCGTCGCCATCCTGGGCCACATCGGCAAGGCGCTGGCCGAACCCGTCGCCATGCACTCGATGCGGGAGGGCACCGTGCCCGCCCGCCACGTGGAGCGCCACCATCCCCGCTGGTGGGCCGAGCTTGGCGAGGCCGACGGCATCGACGACGATCCGCCGGCCGTAGGCTGACCGCCGCCCGCCAACCGGAGGAGAACCCGTGGACGTCCGCATCGGCCTGACCCAGACCCCCAAGGAGCTCGAGGTCCAGCTCGAGGACGACGCGAGTGCCGCCGACCTGCGCAAGCAGGTGGAGAAGGCCCTCGCCGACGGGAGCACCCTCTGGCTGACCGACCGCCGGGGCCGCCAGGTGGGGGTGCCGGCCGCGAAGCTGGCCTATGTCGAGATCGGCAGCCCGGACGACGCCCGGCGCATCGGCTTCGGCGGCTGAACCTGACGCTGCTCGATCGCAAGCTGCTGTTCGTCACCGGCAAGGGTGGCGTGGGCAAGACCACCATCGCGGCGTCGCTGGCCCTGCTGGCGGCCCAGCACGGCAAGCGCACCCTCGTCGGCGAGATCGATGCGAAGGGCAACCTGGCCGACTTCTTCGAGATCGGGCCCACCTCGTTCAAGGAGCGGGAGGTGTTGCCAGGCCTCTTCGCCATGTCGATGGACACCGAGGAGTCCCTCAAGGAGTACCTGAGCCTTCAGCTCAAGATCCCGGTGCTGGCCCGGATCGGCCCGTTGGCGCGCACCTTCGACTTTGTCGCCAATGCCGCCCCCGGCGTCAAGGAGATCCTCACCGTCGGCAAGTTCCTCTGGGAGGTGCGCCAGAAGAGCTACGACCTCGTGGTGGTGGACGCCGTAGCCACCGGGCACATCACCGGCCAGCTGGCCGCACCGCAGGCCATCCAGGAGCTCGTGCAGGTCGGGCTGGTGCGTGACCAGACCGGTTGGATGCTGGACATCCTCGGCGACCCGGCCCAGACCGGCGTGATCATCGTCGCGGCTCCCGAGGAGATGCCGGTGAACGAGACCCTCGAGCTGGTCGCCAAGCTGGCGGCCGAGACGGTGGTCGACCTGGCCGCCGTGGTGGCCAACCGCGTGCTGCCCGAGCTGTTCGGACGCGGCGAGGAGGCGGTGTTCGACAAGCTCGCCTCGGGCGACGACCAGCTGCTCAGCGATGCCTTGGGTGGTCCGGTCCGGCCGATCCTCGACGGGGCGCAGCTGGCCGTCACGCTCCGACGTACTCGCGGGGTGCACCTGGCCCGACTGCGCGACGAGCTGCCGGCGGGCACGCCGCTGCTCTACGTCCCCTACCTGTTCCAGCGCAGCCATGGCTCCCGTGCCACCCATCAGGTGGCCGCCCACCTCGGCGAGGAGCTCGGGTTCTGATGGCGAAGCGGACGTCGGCGGGATCCACCGGCTCGATCGAGCAGCTCTTGGCCGCCAAGGAGATCGTGATCCACTGCGGCTCGGGTGGGGTCGGCAAGACCACCACCGCGGCGGCGGCCGCCGCCATGGCGGCGGTGCACCACGGCGGGAAGGTGCTCGTGCTCACCGTCGATCCCGCTCGTCGCCTGGCCAACGCCCTGGGGCTCGAGACCTTCGGCAACGTGGAGACCCAGGTGCCGCGCGCGGCCTTCGTCGACGCCGGGGTGGAGCCACGTGGCGAGCTCTGGGTCGCCATGCTCGACACCAAGCAGAGCTGGGACGACCTCGTGAGGCGTCACGCCCCGGACCCCGTCACGCGGGAGGCCATCCTCGCCAACCCGCTCTACAAGAACATCACGGGCCGCTTCGTCCAGAGCCACGACTACATCGCCATGGAGCGCCTCTACGAGATCCATGCGTCGGGCACCTACGACCTGATCGTCGTGGACACGCCCCCCACCCGCAACGCCATCGACTTCCTCGAGGCGCCTGAGCGGATGGCGGACTTCTTCTCCAGCCGCCTCCTACGCTGGCTCACCGTGCCCGCCCGCAGCCGGGTGCTGAGCATGGCGTCGAAGCCCTTCTACTCGGTGGCCGACCGCATCCTCGGCTCCAAGTTCCTTGAGGACATCGCCGAGTTCTTCCTGCTCTTCCAGACGATGTACGAGGGCTTCGTCGATCGCGCCGAGGCCGTCACCCGCACCCTGGCCGACAAGCGCACCACCTTCATCGTGGTCTCCACCCTCGAGTCCGCCCCGGTGCGAGAGGCCGAGTTCTTCATCGATGCCCTGCACGAGCGAGGTCTCCACCTCGGCGCCGTCGTGCTCAACAAGGTGCTGCCCACCTGGTTCCTCGACAAGAAGGCCAGCAGCTCCGCCAAGGCGCTCTGTGCCCGGTCGGATCAGCTTGCCACCGAGCTGCCCGCCTCCCTGGGCCCACCAGAGCAGGTCGCCCGCGTGCTCCGCGAGGTAGGGGAGAGCTTCCTGAACTTCCAAGTGGTCGCCAAGCGCGAGGCGGAGATGCGCGCCGAGCTCAGCGCCGCCCCGGACGTGGTGGCCTCCGTGCCGTACTTCGACCGGGACATCACCGACCTGGCCGGGCTCCTCGAGCTGGGCAACCAGATCTGGGGGGTTCCCGCTCACCCGTAGGGCG
>JBDSUN010000330.1:0-6977 GCA_039927735.1 Acidimicrobiales bacterium
CCGATGCCGGAGCTCGCGTCGCTGCTCCGGGCCGACGCGTCCGGGGTGGCAGGCGCGATCCTGGCGGATGACCTTGACGCCGTGATCCTCTCGCTGATGCCTCACCTGGGCTGCTCGCCTCCGGAGCTCGTGAGCGGCATCACCGAGCTGGTCGCCGGCATCCGGGCCACATCGGGCGCCCACGTCCTCGTCGCGAACTGCTGCACCTACGGTGCCAGCGACGAGGTCCGAGCGAACGAGCAGATGTCCCCGCTCCAGCGGTTGCGGCGCTTCAACCTGGCGCTGATGGAGCTGTCGAGCGAGCTGGCGATCTCGATCGTCGACGCCGATCGGCGCATGACCGAGCTCGGCGCACGTCGGGTAGCACCCCAACCCTTCGACTACTCCGACGCGGGCCGCTCCGCCCTGTGCGACGAGGTGGAGCGGATCCTCGCCGACTACGGGTACTTCGAAGCCCGGCCGCTCGTGGCGCAGGTGCCCCGGGAGCTGGCGTGATCCTCCGGCTCGAGCTGCCGGCCCTGGGGCCCCAGATGGATGTTGCTCGGCTCGTGCGCTGGCACGCGGCCCCGGGCGACGTCGTGGACTACGGCGACGACATCTACGAGATCGTCGTGGACCAGATCGCCACGCTTCGCCGACCCACCGTTGCCAGTCGAATCGTCGGCCTGGGCCGGGGCCGCTCCCGTGACGAGCACCTCGTCCAGTCGCTGGAGTTCCGCGCCGTCGTCACGGCCACGGACCGCGGCGTGCTCCGTGAGGCGATCGTGCCTGAGGGAGGCGAGGTGCGCCCCGGCTCGCTCCTGGCGCTCCTGACCCCCGGACCTGACGAGCCGACCGCCGACGATGAGCCACAGTCCGTGTTCCGCTCGGTGCTGAACGCCCGCGACGACCAGGAGGCGAGAGACAGATGAAGGCGGTGATCCGGCCCGGCTTGAAGGTGCTGCACAAGGTGGCTGGACAGAACTCAGCCCTCGAGCGCCGGCTCCGCCGGCGGTATCGGCGGATCAGGTCCCAGCGCGTCGTGCATCGTGAGGATGGAACCTTCCGGGAGATGGCGGGTGAGGACTTCGTGTACGGCGCCTCCATCGAGCCGGGCGGCCGCGTCGGGATCTACCTGCGCGGGGGCTGCGACCTTCCTGCCACGTTCCGGTGCCTCGCCCTGCTCAAGCCCGCCCTCAGAGGCGAGGTGTGCATCTACAAGGAGGGGAACGGCATCTCCGACGCGCGGGTCGACCTGCTGTTGCAGGGGCTCCGCGGGGTCCCGAGCGACCAGACCGCTGAGGTCGTCGACCGGCTGCAGCTCGGGTCGGGCTACTTCGGGGACGACCTCTTCTCACCGACGTTCCGCGTGCCCGCCGCGCCCGGTATCGGCGAGTTCCGGAAGGACTTCGTCATCCTGTCGATGGGACCGAACCTGGTGCGCACGGCCTACCGGCACCGCGAGCACGGGTTCCTCGTCGATCCGGGAGGGTGGTGGCTCAACCAGTCGATGGACAAGGTGCTGGGCAACCTCGACACTGCGAAGTGGTTCAACAGCACCTTCCAGAGCATCGGCAAGATGAGCGTCGACCAGTTCTCCCGGGACATGGCCCAGCTCGTGACGGAGATCCGCGACCGCACCGGAGCACAGATCCTCGTGTTCAACGTGCTCGACCTCGAACCCGGCAACCTGACCCACAACCACCGCTTCATCACCAACCAGCACCTGCGGCGCCTCCGTGAGTTCCCCGCGGCCCTCGCCGACCTCTCGCACCAGCTCGGGTTCGCCGTCGTCGACGTCGACCAGGTCGTGAAGGGCGAGGGCGCAGGCAACCACATCGACTTCGCCCACTTCCCGTCCGAGCTCGCCGATCCCGTCGCGCGCGAGGTGTGCCGAGCGCTCTCCTCCCTCGGCCTCGACACCCTCGGGTGCGACCCCAGCCCCCTGGGTGCGGGCGGGGGATGACCTACCGGTTCCTGCTCCATCACCTCGTCACCGAGGCCGCCGAACAGCGACCCGATGCGGTCGCCGTCGTCGACCGCGACCGCAGCCTCACCTACGGCGAGCTGGACGAGCGCTCGGCCCGACTGGCCGCCGTCCTCGCCGAACGGGGCGTCGGTGTCGGTGCACGGGTCGGGCTGTACCTCGACAAGTCGCTCGAGGCCGTGATCGGCGTCTACGCCGTGCTGCGCTCCGGTGCCGCGTACGTCCCCATCGATCCCAGGTCGCCACCGGCGAGGTCGGCCTACATCCTGCGCGACTGCGAGGTCACCACGCTGCTCACGGGCCGCGCCCGGTCGGGCACGTGGTCCGACCTGCTCGCGGAGGGCGCGCCGCTGCAGCACCTGCTCGTCCTCGACGGCCTCCCCGACGCACTCCCGCCGCTCGGCATCGTCGAGGTCCTGGACGCAACCGCGGCGTCGCACGCCGCCGCGCCCATCTCGACGAGGCGGCACGAGTCGAGCGACCTCGACCTCGCCTACATCCTCTACACGTCCGGTTCCACCGGGCGCCCGAAGGGCGTCATGCTCACGCATCGCAACGCACTCGCCTTCGTGCACTGGGCCCGCGAAGAGGTCCAGGTCGGTCCCGATGATCGGCTGTCCAGCCACGCGCCGTTCCACTTCGACCTGTCCGTGTTCGACCTCTACGTGACTGCCAGTGCGGGAGCACGGGTCTGCCTTCTGCCATCGGCCGCGTCCGTGTTCCCCGTCGAGATCGCCCGGTTCATCGATGAGCAGCGCATCACTGTGTGGTACTCGGTGCCATCGATCCTGACGATGCTCGCCGAGCACGGCAACCTCGAGCCCGGCGCGCTCGAGACGCTCCGGACGGTGGTGTTCGCGGGGGAGGTCTTCCCGAGCAAGTACTTGGTCAAGCTCATGGGCCTCCTCCCCCACGCGTCCTTCTACAACTGGTACGGGCCCACGGAGACCAACGTCTGCACCTCGTATCGGGTGCCGGCGCCGCCCGAAGCGGGCGTCGGCGACATCCCGATCGGGCGGTCCATCGACGGCGTCGACACCTTCGTGGTGGGCAACGACGATGTCGTCGTCGCCTCCGGCGAGGTGGGCGAGCTGTTGGTCCGCGGCTCGACCGTGATGCGCGGCTACTGGGGGGACCCGGAGAAGACGGCATCGCGGCTCGTCACGGATCCGCGCCCCGACGCGCTCGGCGATCCTGTGTACCGCACCGGCGACCTGGTGAGCGAGCTCCCCGGCGGCGACTACCGCTTCCACGGCCGCGTCGACAACCAGATCAAGAGTCGGGGCTATCGCATCGAGCTGGGTGAGATCGAGGCTGCGGTCAACGCCCATCCCAGTGTCATCGAATGCGCCGCAGTGGCCGTACCTGACGAGCTGATCTCCAACCGCATCAAGGTCGTCGCCGTGGTCGCGACCGAGATCGCTGGCTCCGAGCTGGCCGCGTTCTGCGCCACCCGCGTACCCCGGTACATGGTCCCCGACCAGTTCGAGCTCCGATTGGCCCTTCCTCGCACCTCGACCGGCAAGATCGATCGGGTGGCCCTCGCCGCCAGCGACGGGTGATGCGGATCGACAACGTGGCGGGTCGCCGGATCGCGTTGCTGGTTGCCCTCGTCGTGGCAGCCGGGCTCATCCTCGTGGCGGTTCGAGCGCCCGACGACGAGCGACCCGGCTCGTCTGCGTCATCGACCATCCTGCCCACGTCGACGCCCGCGACGTCCTCTACCACGGCGGCCCTCGGCGGTGACCTCCCCCTCGGCGTGCTCACGCCTGGCGGATCCGCATCAACGGACTGCCCGCGCGGCTTCGACTGCTCGAGCTTCCAGGTCACGTGCCCCGGCGTCGCCGGCTCGAGCGACGGCACGCTGGCCGTGCGACTGCCGCCCGACCCACGCGGGCTGGTGGTGCTCTTCTCGGGCGGCATCGGTGACCAGTGGTGGAGCGCAGGTCAGGGTCGACCGGCCGCGTCGATGTTCGAGCACCTCGCCGAGCAGAGCCTGGGCCTCGTGCAGGTGCGCTGGCCGGACGGCTGGCTCGTGGCCCCGGCGGGAGCTGAGGTCGGCCCGGCAGCCCTCGCCTGTCGCCCGGCGACCGTGGCGGCCTGGATCCACGACAACGTCTACGAGGCATCGGTCGGGTCAGACCACGCAGGCACGTGCGGCTTCTGCTTGACCGGCAACAGCGGCGGAGCATCGCAAGTCGCCTACGCGCTGACCCGCTACGGGCTCGCACCCCTGATCGACGGAGCCGTGCTCACCTCCGGGCCACCACACACATCGCTCGATGCGGCCTGTGGCATCGACAGCTCGGACCCGGCGCTCGTGTTCGGCCCGCGCGAGGCGCGCACCATCGACGCCTCCTACGGAGCAGCGGCCGGCGGGCCGTGCGCTCGCCACGACGTCGCGTTCCAGGCGCGGTTCGCCCAAGACTCGGTCGATGGCGTGCCACCACCGAACCTCGACGGAGTGCGATTGCGGATCATCCTGGGCGCCGACGACCAGACGTCGGCCCCGAGCCACGCCCGGGTGTTCGCCCAGTGGATCGGCGACCTCGACGTGGTCGAGGTCCCTGGCATGACCCACCCCATTCAGCAATCCCAACAGGCCGTCGACCTGCTCGCCGAGGAGGTCGCGGGCTGAGCAGACCGCGGATCAGGGTCCCGCCCACCCGAGGTCTCGGCCGAGCAGATCGTCCAGGCATCGGTTGTGCGGCCGAAAGTGCTCGACGAGGCGCGCCCGAGCCTCGGGCGACATCGCGCCGGCGGCCATGCGGTTGAGGCTCTCGAAGGTCGGGGGCTGCCAGTGCGGCAGCCCGAGGAAGTCCTGGACCTCATCGAACACCGACGCAGGGCGAGCGAAGAGGTCCTCGCTCCGTAGCACCAACGTCTGCGCGCGCGGCACGACGCGCCACCACCGCTCGAGCTGCGGCGCGTACACGCCTCGCGCGGCGTAGGAGTGGTGGTGGTCGTGATAGCTGAGCGTCGCGGCGTCCACGTCGATCTCGAGCAGCCCCGGACTGAGGCGGCCGTCCTCCGCCGCGATCGCGTCGTCGAACGGCAGGTCCTCGTGACCTCGTCGGACCTGATGGCACCAGTGCGACCAGGCCCGCTCGACCGGATCCCGCAGGAGGACGATCAGCTTGGCGTTGGGTACGACCGCTGACAGCCGTCGAGGGGCCAGGGGGTAGAAGAGGTAGTCAGGGCTCGCCTCGCCTGCGATCCCCGCTCCATGGCGCCGCGCCCGAACCGCCAGGTTGGCGGAGGTCGGGAACCGGGAGCGGTACCAGGCGGGACCCTGCTCGTAGCCGACGTCGAAGAACCGCAGCTCTTTCGTGAGGGCTCGCCCAACGCTGGGATGATCGGCGAGGTAGTTGTAGAGCGAAGTCGTCCCACCCCGCTGGGCACCGATGATGACGAAGTCGGGCAGGACGCGGATCCGGTAGGTCGCCCTCGCCCACACCGACAGGGCCGACTTGGCCAGCGTCTTTGCCTGGCGCGGCGACGAGCGCACGGCACGCGTGGCGGATGCGGTGGTCGAGGCGGTCATGAGAGCTCGCCCGCCCCCGGTCGCAGCATCGATCGGAACGCCCGCAGGTGGAGGACCTCGCGCTGATGCCACAGCAGCGCCAGGAACGGGGGGACGGCGAGCACCAGGTACAGTGCCACGGCCGGGTACGAGGCGCCGAGGGCCGAGCGGACCAGCAGACCCACCCCTCCGAAGCACAGGAGCGCTCCGCCTGCGACGATCGGGTAGCCCCGCCCGAAGGGGTTGAGCCCGACCATCCGGTGCAGCACGAGCGTCGTAAGGACGTTGTCGACCACGGTGGCGACACCCCACCCGATGGCGGCGCCGTTGATGCCGAGCAACGGGATCAGCCAGAGGTCGAGGACCACGTTGAGGACGAGGGTCACCCCGGTGATGGCCAGGTTCGAGGAGCTCTTGCCCGCCATCAGCAGCACGATCTTGTTGTTGCCCGTGCCCATCAGCACGAGGAGGGCGACGGCCAGGATCGTCAGCGCGGTGGCGCCGGTCTTGAACTCGGCGCCGAAGAGGCCCATGAGCACCGGCGAGAAGATCGCCATGGTGAGGTACAAGGGCCAGGAGAGGGCCATCAGCCAGCACGTCGCCATCCGAAAGACGTCCCCGGCCTCCTCCCGCCGCTGCTCGGCGAGGAGACGACTGACCTGCGGACCGATGGCCAGCCCGAGCGCCTGCAGGGCGAACGTGCCGGCCACGACGTAGCGGCTGGCCGACGCGTACACGCCCACCTCGCGCGTCGACAGGAACGCCCCGACGAGCAAGACGTCGAACCACAGGAGCGTGACCGCCAACGCCCCCGTGACACCGCGGGGAGCAGCGAAGGCCCAGAACTCGCGGGCCACGTCGCGTCGCCGGGTGGGTGGCACGGTTGATGCCCGCTGGAGACGCCTCGACCGCACGAGGCCCCGACCCACCACAGCGAGGGAGAGCACGGCAGCGAGCGCCAGAGGGCTGCTCCAGGCCAGCGCCGTCGTCACGATCCCGAGGCCGAGCGAGATCGAGGCGACGGTGAGCAGCAGGCGAAACAGGGGGATGCCGAGGTTCTGGATGGCCACGTACGGCCCGAGGGACCCGAAGGATCGGCTGGCCGCCAGCGCCAGCGTCGCCAGAGTGGCGAGGGGGAGGAACGGCGCCAGGATGCGGAGCATCCGCACGGCTTCGGTCCCGCCCTCGTGTCGGATGAACACGTCAGCCAGCTGAGGCGCGAACAGGAAAAGCGCGCCGGCCGCGACGATGCTCGCGACCAGCGGTGGCACGACGGCGACCTCGATGCCCGATCGAACGTCGTGTCGCCGACCACCGGCGATGAGCAGGGGAAGCATGCGGATGAGCCCCGTGTCGGCGCCGAGCTCGGACACGTTCGCGAGGATCGTGAACACGGCCACGGCCGCGAGCACAAGCCCGGCGCCACCAGCTCCGAGCCCGCGTCCGAGGACGACCACGTAGGCGAAGCCGAGCACCGCGCTCACCGCG
>JBDSUN010000331.1:0-4320 GCA_039927735.1 Acidimicrobiales bacterium
GCTTCAGCACGGGGAGGATGCCGGCCTGACGCAGCCCGGCGGCGTAGGCGCCCGCCTTCGAGGTGACCACGTCCGAGGTATCGCCGAAGGAGCGGTCCCCGATGCCGCCTGCGCTGCCGACGTCGACCACCGGTCCGAACACGGCGTTGATGCCCAGCTCTCGAAGGTCCGCGCCCCGCTGGGCGCCGAGCTCCTGGAGGTCCTGCGGCGACTGCTCCGACAGCCGAGCCGCACTGGGAAGGTCGTCGAGCACGTCCTCCATCGGTTGCACCCGCCCGCCCTCGTCGTCCACCGCCACCAGCAAGGGCAGACCGTCCGGGGCGCGCCTCACCAGCGCACGGTCGTCCCAGATGGCCTGGCCGCCGCGCACGAACAACCCTCCGGGACGAAGATCGGCGTCGAGAAGCGCCAAGGCCTCGGCGGGAGCATCGCCATCCACCCCCACCATCAGGGTGAGCGCCAACCGGGCCCGCAGCGGCAGCGACTCCACCGTCGCAGCGCAGCCTCCGGCCGGTGGCTCACCACGGGCGACCACCGTCTCCGCCGGCTGTTCACCTTCGTCAGACCGGGATGCACACCACGGCACTGCAGCGATCACGGTTACCAGGCCCAGCACGGTGATGCGTCGTCGCCGATACACCTCCGGACGTCGTCGACCGGGCGCGAGCGCCCCCACCGCCACGCGACGAGGGGGGTCGCCGTACCGCTCGTAGCCCGCCACGTGGCTGAGTCTGCCCCACGTTCCCGACCTCGACGAGGTGGCCGCGTCCGGGCCCTCGACATCACCATCGTCCCCGACGGCGACCGACTCGAGCTCCGCACCTACTGACCACAGCACGGGCGCGTGGCCGACGTCGGTGGTGGACCCGATCGTGGAGGTCCCTGGCCACGATTCAGCCGTAGGCATCTGCAAGTGTCTCGGCCACCTCTGCCGCTGACGGCATGGCCGCGATCTCCTCGCCGGTCCGCTTCGCCGCGTGGCGGAAGGCCGGGTCATCGAGCAGCCGTTGCACCGCATCCCGTATCCCGCTGGCATCTACGGCACCGGGAGGCAGGGCGATCCCGCAACCCGACGCGACGGCCGCGGCGGCGTTCACGAACTGATCGGCGGCCTGCGGGAGGCACAGCTGGGGCAGCCCGGCGGCCAGCGTCGCAAGGAACGTTCCAGATCCGGCGTGCGAGGTCACTGCGGTGCACCTCGGCAGCAGGAGCTGCTGGGGGATGTAGCGGGCGACGTGGACGTTGTCGGGCTGGGGGCCTAGGGAGGCCGGGTCACCATCGGGTCCGACCGTGAGGACCACTCGCAGGGGTAGCTCGCGTATCCCTTCGATCGCCGCGCGCAGCACGGCATCACTACTGAAGATCGTGCCCAGAGTCAGGTAGATCAACGGGAGCGGCGACGGCGCCGCGAGCCACTCGGGCGGCTCATCCTCACCGGCGGTCGCCTCCCCCTCTGCCCGCAACAGCTGCCTCCCGTGCACGTGCGACATGTCCCCACGCTGCAGGCTCGGCGGATAGATGTCGAGATAGCCGTGGTCGTAGCAACCGCAGAGCGGCCGGGGCTCCAGCCCGTTGGCCGCCCAGAGGGGCGCAACCTCCTCAGCGGCGGCGGCCACCCGCGCCGCCGGGAGGAGCGACCCGAAGGCGTGGGTGATGTTCGGCACCCCGAGGCTGGACGCCACGATCGGCCCCGCCAGCTCGGCCGCGTCACACACGACGAGATCGGGCCGCCACGCCTCGGCGATGGGCAACGCGTCCGCCAACATCCGAGGCGCCCGCACTCTGCCGAACAGCCTCGGGAACATGAAGGCCGGCCACTGCTCCCGTGGCAGCTCCCGCACCTCGGGAAACCTCTGGTCGAACTCACCCTTCCCCGTCGGCTCATCAAGACCGGCGGCCAAGGCCGCGATGCCCGCCTGCGCGAGACGGAGGCAGCCATCAGCCCCCGTGATCCACAACACGTCGTCGCCGCGGCCGAGGAACGCTCGGGCCAACGGCATCATCGGATGCAGATGACCTACGGAAGGAACCGAGGTGAACAGCACGCGCACGCCGCGATGATCGCGCGTCCGGGCTGCAGCGACGAGGTCGGCTGAACGTGAGGACCTCGTCCCGCTCCCCGGCCCGTCGCACCTCATCGGGGGTACGGGACGACCAGCAGGTTTTGGTTTGGCGTAGGGTCGACGATGGGTTCATGCGATGGATGGGCCTCAGCCGACGGTGTCGCTCCGGGCCCTGGTGACCCGTTCCCCCAGCGGAAGCCAGGTGGTGCGATGCCGAAGCAGGGTGGCCGACGACCCAACGCGGTTCTTCACCACGCCGTGCGACGGAGCGAGCGGGGTCCCCGCGTACGCATCGAAGAGGAGCCTCGGTGGAGACGTTGACCGACGCGATGACCCGTCTCCGAGCTGCCGACTACGAGGCTGAGCTGCGCGGCGGTCGACGGCCAGCTCCGCTGCGGCAGCTGCGGAGCGCTGGTCGATCCGACGACGATGACGATCCACGAGACAGTCCGCTTCGAGGGCGACTCGGATCCGGCAGACGAGGCCATCCTCCTGGCGCTGGCTTGCCGGTGCGGATGTCTCGGCCAGTACAGCGCCGCCTACGGGCCAGACACGCCCGCTGAAGATGCCGAAGTGCTCCACCGGTTGGCCCAGGTCCCACCCCGATAGGTGCAGGGGGCGTGTTGATCCGTGATCCTCACCGAATGACGACCGCCGTGGATCGTGAACCTCGGGATGCACCGACGCGCGGATGGATCGCCCCGATCCTGGCCGGAGCGGTGGGGCTCTCGGCGGCCACCCATGCGCACCGGCGCGCCCGCCGAACGATGTGGACTCGGCCCGGCGGGCGCGTCATCCGAACACCGACGCTGAGCACACGCCTGCTCGGCGATGGCGGCCCGCCGGTCCTGCTCCTGCACGGTTTGGTGGCATCAGGGATCTATTGGGGCGGTGCCTATGACCGGCTGGCGGCCCAACACCGGTTGGTCGTACCCGATCTGCTCGGGTTCGGCCACTCCCCGCGTCCGGTCACGGGCTACGGGCCTGACGATCACGCCGACGCCGTGGTGGGCTGCCTCGATGCCCTCGGTATCGATGCACCGGTCGTGATCGGCGCCCACTCCCTCGGAACGCTCATCGCCCTGCGACTCGCCAGCAGTCGACCCGAGCGGGTCGCCGCCATCGTCGCGTTCGGGCCGCCGATCTACCCCGACCCAGCCACGGCAACGGCGCACGTCGGGGCGACCAGCCCGATGGGCCGCCTGTTCGTGCTCCCCGGACGCACCGCCGAGATCGCCTGCCGATGGGTGTGCGATCACCGAGAGCTCGCCGCCCACCTCGCCGCCCTCACTCACCCCGGCCTACCGCGCGAGATCGCCGCCGACGCCGTCCAGCACAGCTGGGCCTCGTATTCCGAGACCCTCGCACTCGTCGTCCTGGCTGCCGAGGCCACCACCTGGCTGGAACGAGTTCGTTGCCCGGTTCACCTCGTGGCCGGCGACAGCGATCCTGTCGTGGACCACGACCACCTCCGACGGATGGCTGAGCTCCACCCCGGGGTCACCCTTCGCGTGCTCCCCGGACGTCACGACCTCCCCGTCACCCACGCCACCGACTGCGCATCGATGATCGCGGCGGCCCCGCGACCGGGCTCTTGACGGTCCAGAGCCGACGCGGCCGGCGCCGGCGCTGAAGGTTGTCCTCACTCGAGCCTGAGGCTTCAAGCTCACGCAATGGGATCCTCGACCGGGCCGAGGAACTCGACCCGAAACCGCACCGGACCGAGCGGTTCGACCTCATGTTCCACGCCGGGCGGAATGGGCTGCGACGCACCGGCGGCGAGGACAACGTCCACAGGCGGAGAGGTCTGGGCACGAAACCGGACCCTGCCCGCCTCGATGCGCATCCGTCCCCAGGTGCCAGCAGCCACCCGGTGAGCTCGCCGTAGGCCAGCTGGTGTCGTCAGCTCATCCCATGTGTCGGTGACCCGGACGACCTGAAGATCCGTGGGCAGCTCGAGGCGATCGCACAAGACGCAGTCGAAGGGGGTCCCCACCCGGCGGGTCCGCGCGAGCGTGTCAAGCACCCAGGGCGCCGACCAGAACGGCGGATCGTGACGAACGTGCTGCCGATGCAGGCAGTCCAGCTCCGCCACCCAGTCACCCACGTCATCCTGTGCGAACCGGAGGACCATGCGCTCCACGCCCTCAGCGTAGGAGTCTGACCTGGGCGGCGCGCTGCGGACAGGAGTCAGGCAGCTTCGGCCCGCCGATCGGTGGCGGGCTCGGCCTGGGTCCGCCGGATCGCTGACGAGGTG
>JBDSUN010000332.1:0-8162 GCA_039927735.1 Acidimicrobiales bacterium
GCGAAGGCGATGGGCGGGTCGGTGAACGACTTCTTCGTCGCCGGCGCCGCGCTCGGTGCGTTGGCGTACCACGCCGAGCGCAACACCCCGGTCGACGCCATCAACATGACGTTCGTCGTCAGCACCCGCACCGACAAGGCGATGGGCGGGAACTCGTTCACGCCGGTGCCCCTGCAGATCCCCGGCGGTGGGGCCGAGGCGACGTCCGATCGCTTCGAACAGATCCGTGACCTCATGGCCGAGCGTCGCAGCGGTGTGAGCGGACGCGGAGCCATGAGCGCCGTCGCCGGTGTCGCCAACCTCCTGCCCACGTCGGTCACCACCCGCTTCGCCCGCCAGCAGGCGGCGAAGATCGACCTGGCGACGTCCAATCTGCGGGGAGCGCCGATGCAGACCTACGTGGCCGGCGGCAAGGTGCTGGCTTGCATCCCCCTCGGGCCTGTCGCCGGCACCGCCGCAAACCTCACCACCATCAGCCAGAACGGCTCGATGGACATGGGGTTGCTCATCGACCCGACCGCCGTCGCCGACCCGGCCGGACTCCGACGCAACATCGAAGAGGCCTTCCGCGACCTGATGGAGGCCGGCGGCATCGTCAGCTGAGCTGCTACTTCTTATTCGAGGGTGGCGTAGTTGGTGGAACGGTCGTCGCTGGTCACGCCGCGGACGGCGGCCACGCACGTGGCGAGGTCATCGAGGTAGTCGTCGATCACCCCGGTGTTGGTGTTCGACACGGTGGAGTGGAGCGAGTCGGGCGGGGTTTGGCGGTCGTGGTACCAGCCGTGGGCCCCAAGTGCGTCGCCGAGGGCAAAGATGTCGACGGGATCGGGATCGTCCGCCTCGTTGCTCATTGCGACGAGGTGGAGGGCGCCCGCCCCGAGCACCCGCACACCATCGATCCCGGCGATGCCGGTTCGCATGCGGTCGGCATTGTCGAGCGCTGTGCGGGTGAGGTCGACGTAGCCGTCGATGCCGAGGTGCTGCATCACCGCCCACGCCGTCGCCATCGGCAGTCCCGATCGTGTGCCCTGGAGGTTGGGCGAGGCGTAGAACCCGCCGAGCCAGTCGTCGAACACGAACGTCTGGTAGCGGCGCAACTCCTTGGTGCGGTGCAGGATCACCGACACACCCTTCGGCACGTAGCCCAGCTTGTGAATGTCGGCGCTGACAGACGACACGCCGTCTACTCGGAAGTCCCACGGGGCCACGTCACGTCCGAGCATCTCGGCGAACGGCAGCACGAACCCGCCCATGCACGCGTCGACATGGCAGTTCGCGTCGTTAGAGGCGGCGAGGGCAGCGATGGCCGGGATGTCGTCGATCACGCCCTGCGGATATTGCGGCGCAGAGCCGACCAGCAGCACGGTGTTCTCGTTCACGAACGCCGCCATCGCATCGACATCCGCGGTCCAGTCGGCCCGAACGGGCACCTTGTGCACCCGGAGACCGAAGAGGTGGGCGGCCTTGTGGAAGGCCGCGTGGGCGCTCTCGGCCACGATCATCTCGGGCGCATCGATGCCGCGCTCTTCCTTGGCGCGCTCGCGCGCCGCCTTCACCGCGCACAGGATCGACTCGGTGCCCCCGCTCGTGAGGAAGCCCGCGGCGGTGTCGGGGCCGTGGAGCAGCGAAGCCGTCCACGACACGACCTCGGACTGGATCGCGCCGAGCGACGGGAACGCCTTGGTGTTGAGCGCGTTCTCATGGAGGTAGAGCGACGCTGCCCGCTCGGCTGCTTCTTTCACGCCCGGCCCGCCGTCGTAGATCATCCCGAAGGTGCGACCGTCCTCCCACCGCACGTCATCGCGCCGCTTCTCCACGAGATCGGCGATGACGTCGTCGACGGGCCGACCGGCTTGCGTCAGCGGTGACATCCCCGAAGTATGGCAGGCGTGCCCGTCCCCGCCTTCCTGCACCCGTTCGCGCCGACCGGTCGCTCAGACTTCGTGCGCCTCGTCTCTGGTCGTGGCTCGATCGTGGTGGACGAGCACGGCAAGGAGTACCTCGACGCCATCGCCTCGTTGTGGTGCGTGAACGTCGGGCACGGCCGGGCCGAGGTGATCGAGGCGGTCAGCGCCCAGATGCGCGACCTCGCCACCTACAACACCTTCGGGCACTGGACCAACGGGCCGGCGGACCGCTTGGCCGCCCTCATCGCCGAGCGGGCACCGATGCCGGACGCCCGGGTGTTCTTCACCAACTCTGGGTCGGAGTCGGTCGACACAGCCATGAAGCTCGCCCGCCTGACCCACGTCCTCGAGGGCCACCCGGAGCGGACCACCGTGATCGCCCGCGACGGCGGTTACCACGGCACCGCGTACGGCGGGACCTCGGCGCAGGGCATCGTCCCAAACCGGACCGGGTTCGGACCCCTGGTCGGCGACGTCGTCCACGCCGGCCGCCACGACCTGGAGGCGGTGGCCGGGATGTTCGCCAGCGAGGGCGCGTCCATCGCCGCTGTCCTCGTCGAGCCCGTCCAGGGCGCCAGCGGGGTCCACCCGCCCGTCGCGGGGTACCTCGAAGGCTTGCGGCGGCTGTGCGACCAGCACGGGGCGGTGCTGATCTTCGACGAGGTCATCACTGGCTTCGGTCGGCTGGGCAGGTGGTTCGCCGGCCAGCACTACGACGTCGAACCCGACCTGGTGACCTTCGCCAAGGCGGTGACGTCGGGCTACATCCCGATGGGAGGGGTGGTGGTCGGAGGGCGCGTCCGCGCCGCCCTCGAGGCCGACCCCGACCTCATCCTGCGCACGGGCTTCACCTACTCCGGGCACCCGACCGCCGCCGCCGCCGGCGTGGCCTGCCTCGAGGTCACCGAGATGGACGGGCTGCTCGACCGGGCACCGATCCTGGGGGAGCGGATCGGTGCCGGTCTTCGGGCCTTGCACGCCGATGGCCTGGTGACCGCCGTGCGCGGAGTCGGGGCGATCTGGGCCGTCGACGTCTCCGAAGGCCGGGCGGCGGGGGTCGGGCAGGCGCTGCTCGACCGCGGGGTGATCGCCCGACCCATCGGCGACGACACCATCGCGCTGTGCCCGCCGCTGGTGATCACCGATGCCGAGGTAGACCGGGTGCTCGACGCCATGGCCCAGGCGCTCGGGGTCTGAGGGTGCCCGCTCCGACCATGCGACTCGACCGACTGCCGCTCACCTACGACGAGTGCCGCGCCCGGTTCCGCCGGGCTGCCACCGAGGCAGACCTGGCGAGCCGGTCCCATCCGATCAGCGCCCGCGGCCCGCAGGGCCAGGAGCTCACCATCGACATCGTGCCGCTCGGGTCTTCCGCGCCGCGGCGAGCCCTGCTCGTCCTGTCGGGGGTCCACGGCGTGGAGGGCTTCGTCAACTCGACGCTCCAGACCGATCTCCTCTCCAGGCTCGACCCTCAGGCGCTCCCTGCCGACGTTGGCATCGTGCTGGTCCACGTCGTGAACCCGTGGGGCATGGCCCACGACCGTCGGCAGAACGAGTCCAACGTGGATCTCAACCGCAACTGGCGACGCAGCGAGCGCGACCCGGAGCACAACCTGGCCTACGACCAGCTCCACGCACTCGCCTGCCCCGACACGCCGACGATGCCCAGCGTCGACGACCTGATGGGTGTGGTCGGACCGATCGTCGACGAGCACGGCGTCGACTGGGTGCGCGACGGCATCACGAAGGGTCAGTACCGCCACGCCGACGGACTGCACTTCGGTGGCCACCGCACCGAGGAGTCGTGCCTCGTGCTCGAGCAGGCCATCCCCGGACTGCTGGGGTCGGCCGATCGGGTGCTGACCGTCGATCTCCACACCGGCGTCGGTCCTCTCGGAGCGCTGACGCTCTTGTCGAGCCAACCCCCCGGGTCGCCGCAGGACGTGTTCCTCCGGGCCGCCTTCGGAGACGTCGACGCCGCGGTGGGCAACCCGACCTCCGCGTCGGGGCTCAAGTCCGGACCCATCGCCGCGGGCGTCGCCGGGGTCCTCCCCGGGGCCGAGTGCTTCGCGGTCACGCCCGAGTTCGGCACCGCCAGCGACATGGAGCAGCTCGCCGCCACGTACCAAGAGCAGTGGGTCCACCGAGTCGGCGACGTCGACGACCCTGAGCACCGGCGGGCCCGATGGCGCTACCGGTGCTGCTTCACGCCCGACGACCGCGAGTGGGAGGGGACGGCGCTCGACGGCGGACGGCGCCTCCTCGACCAGGCGATCAGCGCCGTGGCTGCGTGGGCGTGAGCACGTCGGCGGCGGGTCCTCCCGAGATGGGGGAGGCGCCCGTGGAGACGTAGATGGTGTTGGTCGCTTCGCCGCCGGTGTGGGGGTTCGGGAAGGTGACGACGTGGGCCTCGGTGGAGGCGAACACCTGCCCTGCGACAGCGAGGTAGTCCCCGTCGGGCGGGTCGTCTGACCACAGCGCGAAGACGCCACCCGGGTGGAGCCGGTCGGCCAGGCGCCGCATCCCGTCGGCGCTGTAGAAGGCGGCGTGGCTGGGGTGCAGGAGGTGGCGCGGCGTGTGGTCGATGTCGACGAGCACGGCGTGGACCCGCTCCGGTGCGTCGGACCCGAAGCCGAGCGAGCCGGCCACCATGGCGAAGAAGTCACCGTGCACGAGGTGGCAGCGGGGATCGGCGATCAGCTCGGCGCAGAGCGGGAGCAGGCGCAGCTCGTGCCAGCCGATCACCTCCGCCAGCGCCTCGACGACGTGCACGGATCGCACCCGAGGATCCTCCAAGGCGGCGCGGGCCGTGTAGCCCAGACCGAGACCGCCGACCACCACGTCGAGCACCGGGTCGGAGACCCCCGGGAGGGCGAGGCGGGCCAGCTCGATCTCCGCCACGGTGAAGAGGCTGGACATGAGGTGCTCGTCCCCGAGCATGGCCTCGTACACGTCGACCTGGAGCGTGGGCTCCAGCCGGCGCCGAAGGCTGATCTCGCCCATGGGCGTGGCGCGCCGGTCCAGCTCCTCGAAGGCCCTGCTCATGGGTGCACCGGTTTCGGCGAACCAGCGTCAGACGCTGGCGAGCTGCTTCTGCTGCTCCTCGTCGCGACGAGCAGCGAAGCGGCGACCGGCCTTGCCGATGCGCTCGATGCGCTTCAGCAGGGCGGCGCGCGCCTGCTCGGCTTCCGCATCGAGGCCCTCGAGCTCGGCGATGCCCCAGTGGCGGAGCACGACGGGGACGAGGATCTGGTCGTGGTGGGCGCTGAAGTCGTAGATGCCGGCCTTGGCGATGGCCTTCGCGTGCGCCTCGAAGCTGAGGATGCCGGTGCCGGGCATCTCGAAGGTGCGCACCTGGCGCTCGATGGCGCAGACCATGGCCGAGGTGTCGACCTCGAGGGCGGCGCTGACGAGGTCCCGGTAGAAGAGGTGGTGGCGGTTCTCGTCGCTGGCCACCTTCTTCATGACCTCGTAGCCGGCCTTGTCGTCGAGGAGCTTGCCGGTGTTGTGGTGGGAGATGCGGGTGGCCAGCTCCTGGAGGGCGACGTAGGCGAAGCCATCGTGCGGGGTCTCGGGTTCGGGGACCTCGCCACACTCCACCTGGGCCATGCGGGCCCGCTCGAGCTGCACCGGGTCGATGGCCCGGGTGACGGTGAGGTAGTCGCGGATGACGATCGAGTGGCGACCCTCCTCGGCCGTCCAGCGGCGGGCCCAGGTGCCCCAGGCGGTGTCGGCGCCGAACATCCGCTCGATGGTGCGGAAGTAGTAGGGCAGGTTGTCCTCGGTGAGCAGGTTGACGAACAGGGCGCTGCGCACCGCATCGCTCATCGGCACGGCGTCGGCCGACCACTCGTAGCCCGACTCGAAGTCCTGACCCTGACCCCACGGCACCAGCTCGTGGGGGAACCACTCCTTGGTCGCAGCGAGGTGGCGCTCCAGCAATCGGGCGGCGGTGGGCTCCAGCTCGGCGAGCAGGGCGTCGTTGTCTGACGTCATGTCCTACAGCCTACCTACCGGTAGGTAGGCGCAAACATCGGGGGCTGCGGCTAGGGACCGTCGATCGCATCGTCGCCGTAGAGCGCCCTTGCCCAGTGCTCCACGTCGGGACCGCGACGGAGGGCGTGCCCGCCATCTACCCCGATGCACTGGCCGGTGATCCACGACGACTCGGGGCCGCACAGGAAGCGGATGAGGTGGGCGACGTCGTCGACCGTGCCCGTGCGGCTGATGGGCATGTTGGCCAGGTAGCTCGCCAGCACGGCGGGGTCCTCCTCGAGCGGCGCCGCCAGCTCGGTGGGGACGATGCTGGGGCGCACCGCGTTGACCCGCACGTTCGAGCGGCCGAGCTCGTCGGCGGCGTTGCGCACGAGCGCCTCGAGGCCCGCCTTGGACACGCAGTAAGCCGACATGAACGGGTGGGTGAGCGGCCCGGCGATCGACGACAGCCCCACGAACGCCCCGCCCCCGGAACGCACCATGGCGACGCCGGCGTGCTTGAGCGTCAAGAAGGCGCCCTTGAGGTTGATGTCCATCACGCGTTCCCACTCCGACGCCGGCATGGCGACGACGGGGCCCAGCGCGCCGGTGCCCGCCGAGGCCACGCAGTGCTGCAGGCCCCCGGTGACCTCGGACGCCGCCGCCACTGCCCGGGCCACGTCGTCCTCATCGGCCACATCACAGCTGATGGCCCGCACCTCCGCCCCCTCGGGCGCCTCCGTCCGCAGCTCGGCGGCCGCCGCGTCCACTCGCTCCTGGCTGCGCCCGGCAATGGTCACCGACGCCCCGTCCCGGAGGAGGTGGCGAGCTGCGGCCAGCCCGATGCCGCTCCCGCCGCCGGTGATGAGCGCCGCCGTCCCGGCCAGCACCAGGTCTCCCATGTCGTCCCCCTCGATCAGCCACTGCGTGCGGCGTCAATCTAGGAGGACGAGGAGCGCCTGGGTGGTGGGGGCGGCGGCCGCCGCCAGGAGGTGGGTGGCGTCGGGCAGCTCGAGGACGAAGACCGTCGGCGGGCCGACCGAGACGCGGGTGACGCTGACCTCGCGCAGCAACCAGGACCCGACCGGTCCAGTGACGGAGGTGACCCGGAGCGAACCGTCCACCACGGCCAGCGTGACGTTGTCCGGCCAGCGCTCGCCGTGGCCTTGCAGGTGACGCACCAGGCCACCGAGGCGACGGAATCGGCTCGGCACCGTGACCAGCCCGGTGTCGTGCACCCGCCACGCCTCCACCGGATCGACCACGGCCGTAGCCTCGCAGGGGTGGGAACCGTTTCGCTGCCGCGCTCGCTGGTGCCCATGAAGGCCACCGCTGGCGACCTCCCCGTCGGTGACGGCTGGACCTACGAGGTGAAGTGGGACGGCATGCGAGCGCTGTGCTTCGTCGATGGCGACCGGCTCAGGGTGCAGTCCTACAACGAGCGGGACGTCACGGTGTCCTGGCCGGAGCTGGTCGGGCTCCCCGATGCGCTCCCGGCGTCCACGGCGCTGCTCGACGGAGAGCTCGTGGCCACCGACGACGAGGGCCGTCCGAGCTTCGGCCTCCTCCAGCAGCGCATGCACATCGCCGATGCCGCCGAGGCGCAGCGGCGGTCGGTCGAGGTGCCGGTGGCCTACGTCGTCTTCGACCTCCTGCACCTCGACGGCCACGACCTCACCGGCCTTCCGCTGACCGATCGCCGACGACTCTTGGACCAGGTGCTGGAGCCGGCTCCTCGTTGGCGCAGCTCACCGGTGCACGACGACGGACCGGCCCTGTTCGCGGCCGCCGCCGAGCGAGGCCTGGAGGGCGTGGTAGCCAAGCGGGTCGACTCCCGCTACGAGCCGGGCAACCGGACGCGCGCCTGGCTGAAGGTGAAGGTGCGGCGCCGCCAGGAGATGGTGGTGGGCGGCTGGCTGCCCGGCGAGGGCACCCGCACCGGGCGGATCGGTGCCCTGCTGGTGGGCTTCCACGACGAACCCGGCGACGGACCGCTCACCTTCGCAGGGCGGGTGGGAACCGGCTTCAAGGAGGCGGAGCTGCTGCGCCTCGGGCGGCTCTTCGAGGACCTCGACTCTGACGAGTGCCCCTTCGATCCGCCGCCGCCACGGGCGGAGATCCTGCGGGGGCCGAGGTGGCTGCGCCCCGAGCTGATCGCGGAGCTCGAGTTCGCGGAGTGGACGGGTGACGGCCGCCTCCGCCACCCCAGCTACCTCGGACTGCGCGACGACAAAGCGGCCAGCGAGGTCACGCGGGATGCCTGACGCCGAGCTCGACCAC
>JBDSUN010000333.1:0-2752 GCA_039927735.1 Acidimicrobiales bacterium
GGCACCATCTCGACGGTGGCGGCGGTGGAGATCGGCTTGGCGGAGTGGGACCGCGATGCCCTGCACCACTTCATCCTCACGCGCCAGGCCATCGAGGAGGTGTTCCGCACCTTGGCCACGGAACCGCTGGCGGACCGTCTCCACAACCCGGGTCTCGAGGCGGCCAGGGCGGACGTCATCGTGGGCGGATGCTGTGCACTGGTGGCGCTGGTGCGCACCTTGGGCATCGACGAGCTGCTCGTGTCGGAGAGCGACATCCTCGACGGAATGGTGGCCAGCCTGGAGCCCTAAGGTGCGCCCCCGTGGCGACCACCTTGATCGGCCGGCGGGTCGTGCTCCGACCCTTGGTGGTGGAGGACTTCCCGGCGTGGCACGAGGTGCGTTCCCGCAACAGCGACTGGCTCCTCAAGTGGGAGCCGCTGCGCACGCCGGGGGCCCCTGATCCCGTGCAGAGCCGGGACACCTTCGCAGTGCGTTGCGGGGCGCGTCAGCGCGAACGTCAGCTGGGCACGGGCTTCGGCTACGGCGTCTTCGTCGACGGCCACTTCGGCGGTGAGATCAACCTCTCGATCGTGCAGCGCGGCCCGTTCCAGAGCTCGTACGTCGGGTATTGGATCGACGAGGCCCGAGCCGGGCACGGTTACATGCCCGAAGCGGTCGTGCTCCTGTGCCAATCCGCCTTCGAGGACCTGCACCTGCACCGCATCCAGATCTCGATCGTTCCTCGCAACACCGCGAGCCGGCGCGTGGTCGAGAAGCTGGACATCCGTGACGAGGGCGTCGCCCAGCGCTACCTCGAGATCAACGGCATCTGGGAGGACCACATCCGCTACGCCATCACGCGCGAAGAGTGGGACCAGCGGCGCAACCAGCTCATGGCGGACTGGGTCGACTGACCGCTCCTACTTCGTCGTGATCTTGGCCTGTAGGGCGGCGACGCGCTCCCGGAAGGCGGGCTGATCGAGGGACCAGACCTGCGGCTCGAGCTCCCGGTCGACGGCGACAGCGTGGTCCTCGATCTGGGCGACGTCGTGGATGGTTGCCTTGATCCGCCGGGCCAGCTCGCGTGGGCCGCTGGCCGCCCGTTCGGCCATGGCCTGGGCGTGGGGGAGAAGCTCGTCATCGGGCAGGCAGCGCCACACGAGCCCGACTCGCTCGGCCTCGGCGCCGTCGAGCACCTCCCCGAACAGCACGGTGGCCAGCACGGTCTGCGGCCCCGCGATGCGCTGGGACATCCACGTGTGCCCGCCGCCGGGGTGCAGGCCCAGCTGCAGGAAGCGGGTGTCGAAGCGGGCCCGCTGGGCGGCCAGGCGCACGTCACAGATCAGCGCCAGGTTCATCCCTGCCCCGACGGCGGCGCCGTTGACCGCCGCCAGGGTGGGCAGCGGGGAGCGCCCGATGCGCAAGAAGCCCTCGTAGATGGCCCGTAGTCCGGCCTCGGCGCCGCCGTCGGCCGACGACGACAGGTGGGACAGGTCTGCACCGGCGCAGAACGCCGACCCGTCGCCGGTGACCACCACCGATCCCACCGCCGGATCGCCTTCCAGCGCATCGAAGATGTCGACGATCTCGGTCACCATGGGGAGGGTCAGGGCGTTGCGGCGCTCCGCGTCGGCCAGGGTGACCGTGGCGACGCCAGCGTGGATGTCGGTGCGAACGAGGGTCATGGGATCAAGTCTCGCACCCAATCGGCCGACCATGATGTGACACGGGAGCGCGTGATTGTTACAGTTCCGTGTCAACGCCCCCGGGAGACCGGTGGACGATCGCAATGTGGTTCGTGTGGGCCTTGTGGCTGGTGGGGCAATCGGGAACGATTGCCCCGTTCCTTCTTCTACTCCTGGTGAGGTACGTGCCCTTCCCCAAGCTGTCCCTGCGAAACCTCTTCACCATCCTCACGGTGGTGCTGGCGCTGATGGTCGTGTCGTCACCGATCGTGACGTCGGCGCAGCGAGGCGGGGGGGACCCCTCCGCGGAGCGGGAGCGGGTGCGGGGCCAGAAGGCACAGGTTGCCACCCAGGTCAACGCCCTCCAGGCCACCGATGCCCAGGTCGAGGCCGCCCTCGACGCCCTGGAGCAGAACGTGGCGGGCCAAGAGGCCCTGCTCACCGAGGCCCGGCGGGTCGCCGCCGAGGCCGAGGTGGCCTTCGCGGACGCCACCAAGGCCGTGGAGGCCAAGACCCTAGAGATCGAGCTGCTGCGCGAAGACGTCCGCAACTTCGCCGTCGAAGTCTTCGTGCACCCGCCCACCGACGACGCCCTCGCCGCGCTCGATTCCGACGATCCGGGCGAGGCCGCCGAGAAGCGTGCCCTCCTCGAGATCCAGAACACCAGCGATGCCGACCTGCTCGACCGCCTGAGCGCCGCCGAGGAGGACCTCGACGTCCAGCGCCAGCTCGCCGCCGACGCCTCCACCCGGGCCCAGGAGAAGCAGGCCGCCGCCGGCGATCGGCTCACCGAGGTCACCAACGCCCGCGATGAGCAGGCTGCCTACGCCGAGCAGGTGGAGGCCCGCCTCGAGCACAAGCTCGGCGAGGTGGCCGCCCTCGAACAGCTCGACGCCGAGCTGACCGTCGAGATCAAGGCCGAGCAGGCGGCTGCGGCCGCCCGGGCCGCCGAGCTCGCCCGGGCCGCCGAGCTCGCCCGCCGCGCCCGGGAAGCGGCCCCGCGGCCGTCAGCCCCCAGTGGCGGGGGCAGCAGTGGCAGTGGCAGCAGCGGAGGCGGGAGCCGGGTCACCTTCAACGGCTCGCTC
>JBDSUN010000334.1:0-7177 GCA_039927735.1 Acidimicrobiales bacterium
CTCCTGTGCCACAAGGCCGGCCTCCCCTACGTGGATGCCACCCTCACCCTCGACGAAGCGCTGGCCTGGGATCCGGTCATCCGCGCCCTGGAGGAGCAGGCGCCGGTGTGGGAGCCGGGCACGGCCCACGGCTATCACGCCACGACCTACGGGTGGCTGGTGGGCGAGGTCGTGCGGCGCATCTCGGGCAAGAGCCTCGGCACCTTCTTCCACGACGAGATCGCCAAACCTCTCGACCTCGAGTTCTGGATCGGGTTGCCCGACGAGCAGCAGGCCAGGGTGGCCCCGCTGGTGCAGTGGGGCGACGGCTCGCTCGCGGCCGCCCAGGACCCGGCCATGGCCGAGCTGATCGCGCAGTTCATGGGCCCCGACACGATGCTGGGCAAGGCGCTGGGTGCCCCCTCGTTCGTCTTCAACACCGCGGAGGGCGGGTTCAACAACCCGGCCATCCGAGCCGCCGAGATCCCGGCCGCCAACGGCGTCACCAACGCCAGGTCGCTGGCCCGCTTCTACGCCGGCCTCACCGGCACGGTGGAAGGGGGACCCTCCGAGCCGCTCCTCGGCGCCGAGCAGGTGGCCAAGGCCTCCGAGCTGCAGACCAGCGGCCCCGACCAGTGCCTCATGTTCGAGACGACCTTCGGCCTCGGCTTCTTCACCTCGTCGTTGTTCGCGCCCTACGGAGGAGCTCGATCCTTCGGCCACACCGGCGCCGGTGGTTCGGTCGGCTTCACCGACCCCGAGCACGGCATCGGCTTCGGCTACGTCATGAACAAGATGCTGCAGGGCCTGAACGGCGACCCCCGCTCTGGCGGGTTGATCAGGGCGGTCTACGACGCCATCGGCGTCACCCCCACCTATGGCTGACCGGTCGGTCCCGTCCGCGCTGAGCGCGGACGGGACCTCAGGTCAGCTCAGCCGGCGGCCGGCGAGCCGGGCCACGGCTCGTAGTCCGGGAGGGCGTCGCTGTCGGGGAGCTCGTCGTAGACCGTGACCGAGCCCTCCTCCTCGAAGAACGGGATCGGGTCGGTGGGCCACTCGCCGGGCAGGTAGCGGGTGCCGCCGTCGACGTAGCGGAGCATCCCGGTGCCCTCGTTGCCGGTCTCGTCCTCGCCGGTGGCCGTTGGGTCCCACCAGATCACGCTGGCGTCGTCGGTGCTGTTGTAGTCGGCCCGACCCCACAGGTCGTCGCCCCAGGACGTGTGGCCATAGGTCTTGCCACCATCGAGCGGCGGGTAGCGGAACAGCCCCTGCGCGAACGCCTCGGGCGTGAGCTCGGGACCGGCCAGGTGGATGCCGAGCATCAGCTGGGCGGGGCCGGGCAGGATCACGCCCACCGTGTTCACCGGTGCCTCCACGCCGAAGTACCACTGGTAGGAGAAGAAGGCGTCGGACAGCTCGCTGGCCGCCCGGGCGGAGGGAAGCGAGAGCCCGAAGGCGCTGTCCCACTGCTCCTGGTCGAAGGTGCGACCGAAGATGGTGGTGTCGGCCAGCACAGACGGGCCGATGACCCACTCGGGGAAGTAGCCCTGCTGGGTCGCCTCCCGGGTGATGTTGGCCGGGATGAGGGGATCGACGCTCAGGATGATGGTGGTCACGCCTGCGTCACGCATGCGGGCCACCACCGCGGTAGCCGTCTCCTGGGCGGCGGCCGGGTCGAACAGGTAGGTCGACCGGGTGGCGATCTCGCCGTCGTACTCCTCGAGGAAGGCGGCGTCGAAGGCGTCGTTGCGGGCCTCGAACTCGCCTGTCTCCCTCTCCGCCTGCACCCAGCCGAACACCCGCTCGGTGCTCTGCAGCTCCGGGTCGCCAGCGAACTCGGCCGGCTTGCCCACCAGCTGCGTGCCGACCATCTCGGCGAGGTGGAGATCGGCCTGCTCCGGCGCCAGGCCGACGGGCCACAGGTAGGGCGCGGCGGCCTCCACGTCGTCCCAGCCCTCGGCGATGGAGCACCCCCCAAGGCAGAGGATGCCGGCATCGGTGACCTCCTGCCAGTACACCGGGGCCTGGGCCGGGCCGCCGATCACCGCGAAGGGCTCCAGGTCGATGATGGTGCGGGCATCGGCCTGGGCGGCGGTGGCGTCGCCGGGGCCGCCGCTGGCCTCCACGATCTGGACGTCGAGGGTGCGGCCGTAGCTCTCGTAGACGTCGTCCAGCATGGTGAGGTAGTCGACGGCTGTCTGTGCCGTCAGGGCCGGGTTGTTGACGTCAGCGCCGGCGTCGCTCGCCAGCGCCTGCTGCAGTGGGTCGGGCTCGCCCTGGTACACGACGACCTTGATGCTGTCCGCGGTCACGCCGGGGGAGGTGGCGCCCCCGTTGTCGGCGCCCTCTTCCTGGGGCTCGATGCACGGAGCCGCGTTGCGGAGCGGGATGGCCACCCGGCCCCGCTCGGTGTCGCAGCCCTCGCCCCACTCGATCTCGACGCCTTCCTCCTCCGCTTCCTGGAAGGTGAGGGGCAGGCCATCCTGAGTCGCTTCGGTGTCGGAGCCGCCCCCGTTGCCGCCGGTGGCGTCCTCGTCGGTGTCGTCTCCGCCGCTACCCGCGAACACGATGACGCCGATCACCACCACGGCCACGAGGGCGATGGGCCCGTAGCGCTTCAACGCCTTGGACGAGCTCGAGCTCTTCGTGTCGGCCATGTCAGGAACCTCCAGGGTCAGGTGAGCAGAGATCTCGGCCCGCTGCGGGCCACGGCGGCTTCGGAGCCACCGAGGTACGACGCCACCACGGCGGGGTGGTTGATGACCTCGGTGGCCGTTCCGGTGGTGACGATCCGGCCGAGGTCGAGAGCGATCATGCGATCGGTGATGGCGCTGAGGAGGGGCACGTCGTGCTCGATCACGAGCAGGCTGGCGCCGGTCATCTCCCGGATGCGCAGCAGCAGCGGGCCGAGGGCCTCGGCCTCCCGCTGAGCGATGCCCGATGAGGGTTCGTCCAGCAGCAGCACGGTGGGGCGATGGGCCAGCACGCAGGCCAGGTCCACGACGCGCCGGCTGCCCGTCGAGAGCTCCCGCACGTACTTCGACGCGTAGGCGCCTAGGCCCAGCACCTCGATGAGCTCGTCGACCCGCGCGCTGACCCGCTCCTCGGAGTCGACGACGGAGGGGAGGTGGAGGGCGGCGGCCACCGGGTCGCGCACCTCGACCTCGCGCTCGCAGGCCACCGAGATCGTCTCGGCGACGGTGAGGGCCGGGAAGAGGCGGCCGTCCTGGAAGGAGCGGCCGAGTCCGCGGCGGGCACGCGCCGAGGGGCTGAGGCCGGAGATGTCGTCCCCCTCGAGGGCGACGCTGCCCTCGTCGGCGGGCAAGAAGCCCGAGAGGACGTCGAAAAGCGTGGTCTTGCCGGCGCCGTTGGGCCCGAGGAACCCGAGGATCTCCCCTGGCGCCAGCGCGAACCCGACGTCGCTCAGCGCGGCGATGCCGCCGAAGCGCTTGGTGACGCCCTCCACGATGAGCCGCGAGGCCACCGCCTCGCCGTCGGTCGGCGTCGCGAGGGCCGCGCCGGCAGGTGCTGACCCGCCGTTGGCGCGGGCGCCGGTGGTCGCGAGGGCAGGCCGCTGGTCCCCCTGGAGGTCCTTGGCGCCCTCGAGGAACACCGAGCGGAAGACGTCGGGGCGATCGAGCAGCTCGGCGGTGGGGCCGTGGAAGCGGATCTCGCCCTTCTCCATGAAGTACGCGGTGTCCGCCACCGTCAGGGCGACGTTCACCGACTGCTCCACGAGGATGATCGTGGTGCCCTGCGCCTTCAGCACGTCCAGGGCCTCGAGGAGCTCGGCCACCACGCTGGGCGCCAAGCCCAGCGAGAGCTCGTCGATCATCATGAGGCGCGGCTTCGTGAGCAGGGCCATCGTGATGGTGAGCATCTGCTGCTGGCCGCCGCTGAGGTTGGCGGCCGGCTCGTCCATGCGGGTGCGGAGCACGGGGAACTGCCCGAGGGCCCCCTCCAGCGCTCGCTCGCGGGCGGCCTTGTCGGGTTCGAGCCAGCCGGCCAGCCGCAGGTTCTCCTCCACGGTGAGCGAGGGGAACACGCCCTGTCCGCCGGGCACCAGCACGATCCCGCGCGCGGCGATCTCGTGCGGCGGCGCGTAGGTGGCGTCACGTCCGTCGAACACGACGGCGCCCGCATCCGCCGGCACCAGGCCGGCGATGGCCTTGAGCAGGGTGGACTTCCCGGCTCCGTTGGTGCCGAGGAGGGCCACCACCTCACCCTCGTCGATCTCGAAGTCGACGTTGAAGAGCACCTGCACGCCGTCGTACCCGACGTCCAGGTTGCGGACCAGGAGCAGCTTGACCTCGCCCTTGCTGCGCCGGTGGAGCACCTCGGCCTGGGCGGCGGTGGAGGTCCACACCTTGGAGATGTCGCTCTTGACGAAGGGCGCCGCCGAGGACAGCACGGCGGCGCCGATGAGGAAGATGGGCACCATCACGAGCAGGCCGGTGCGCAGGCCGTAGCGGTCGGCGATGCCGCCGACCACGTAGAGGGCGATGAGGCCGGGCAGGACGAACAGGGACGCCATCGAGTACCCGAGCGAGCGCACCTTGGGCGGGATGGCCAGCGAGAGCGCGGCGAAGATGCCGGGCGCCAGCAGAGCGGCCAAGCCGGAGACCACGATGTTGGCGATCACGGCCACTGCCAGCACCGGCGCCAGGGCCAGCGCCACCCAAGCTGCGCCCATGCCCACCGCCACGATCGACAGCATCCGCAGGCCCTGCCCCGGGTCCTTGGTCATGAGGCGGGCGGCCAGCGGGATGCCGAGGATGATGCCGAGGAACTGGGCCGGCTCGGTGGCGGCGGCCACGAAGCCCCGCTCGGACTCCGAGAGGCCGAAGACCTCCTCGTAGTAGAGCGAGGTGAGGGTGACCAGGCCGATGATGGAGGCGGCCAGGAACGGCAGCGAGGCCCAGATCCGGCGCAGGGTGCGCACCTGCCAGAGGATGCGCACCGACTCGGCCCATGAGGGCGGGAGCTCATCGGTGGCGATCACCTCGGCGGAGGCCCCGGCGGCCGCCCGCTCGAAGTGGCCGCGCCCCGGCTCCTTCAGCCGCAGGCCCAGCACCACGAAGATCACGGTGGGGATGGCGAAGAGGATGAAGGGCACCCGCCACCCGAAGGCCTGGGCGAGGAGGCCGCCGAGCAGGGGGCCGACGAAGGCGCCGAGAGCGTTGGCCATGCGGTGGAACCCGTAGACCTCCGTGCGCTTCTCGATCGGGTAGAGGTCGGCGATGAGGGAGTTGTGCGTGGGGGTGACCACGGCGCGGCCCATGCCGGCGCCGGAGCGGGCGATCAGCAGGACCCAGAAGGCGCCGGCCAGGCCGGTCATGAGACCGAAGATCGCCCAGATGGCGGCGCCGGCCACCGCGATCCGCACCCGGGGGAGCCGGTCGGCGTAGAAGGCGAGCGGCACCTCGAGGAGCAGGCCGCCGAGCAGGGTCAGGGCGATCATCGACAGGTAGCCCTGGTTGCTGAGACCGAAGTGGTCGCGGATCTCGGGTCCGAGGATGCCGAACACGGTGCGGTCGAGCTCGTCGACGGCGTTGAGCCCGAAGAGCACGAGCAGCGGATAGGCGGCCTGGCCGCCCGTGATGTCGGCCAGGTAGCGCCGGGGGGCGCGAGGTGCGTGCACCGAGGTGCCGCGCAGCTGGAACAGCACCCGACGCGCCGGGGTGGGCAGGGCGGCGTCGCTCACGTGCGCGCCTCCTCGGACAGCTCGTCCACCTCCGGCCGGTCGATCGCCTCGGCGACGGCCTCGGCCATCTCGGGCGTGACCGTGAAGGGCTCCACCCGGCGATCGGCCACCAGGCTCGGCACGATGATCTGACGGCGCTTGGCCACCCACCGAAGGCCCGCGTCCCGGGCTTCGGAGACTCCGGCGCCGAGGCCGCCCGGGAGGATGAGGAGGATGAACAGCAACCCGAAGCCCGTGGCCAGGAACCGGTACTCCGGGAGCATGTAGTACTGCATCGCGAAGACGTAGATCGTCCCGAGGATCGCCCCGGGGATGGAGCCGAGGCCGCCGATCACCGCGATGGCGAACACGCGCAGGCTGGCCTCCGGGGCGAAGGGGTTCCCGCCGATGATGGTGGACAGGCCGTGCTGGTGGTGCACGAAGACCACGCCGGCCATGGCGGCGATGAACCCGGAGAAGGCGAAGGCCGAGATCATCGTGCGGGTGGGGCTCACGCCGTAGGACTCCGCCGCCTTGGGGTTCTCCCGCAGCGCGATCAGCACCCGCCCGGTTCGGCTGTGCCGGATGCCCCGGAGCATGCCTGCCGCGAGGGCCAGCACGCCGAGCGCCAGCGCGAAGAACGACTGCTCCGAGTCGATCTGGATGCGACCGAAGAGCATGGGGTCCTCGGGGAACCGGCCGCGCGGCACCCAGGTGAAGAACTCGGGGTTGAGCAGCCAGTAGAGGGTGGCCGAGGCCAGAGCCAGGGTGATGACCGCCAGGGTGAGACCGCCGGCCCTCGCGGCCGGGATGCCGATCGCCACTGCGACCACCGCCCCGGCCAGGCCGCCGGCCAGGAGGCCGATGGCGAGGTCGAGCTCGGCCGTCTGGGTCACCCATCCACCGGCGGCGCCGCCGATCGCCGCGAAGCCCATCTGGCCCAGGCTGACGTGTCCGGCCCAGCCGGTGAGCAGCACCAGCGACGTGGCCACCGTGGCGAGGATGGCGGTGTCGGTGGCGATCGAGAGCTTGCCGGCCGGCAGCAGGAGCGGGATGGCCAGCAGAGCGGCGCCCAGCACGAGGGCGCCGGTCGCACGGGCCGCTCGTACCTCGGGAAGTCGCCGCAGCTCGGGAGGGATCGGTCGGATCTCCCGCACCGCCTGCCAGGTGGAGACGATGTCGTCGGCCACCCGGTTGCCGCGCTGGCGCCGGTTGAGGCCGATGGCCACCACGATGATGGCGAACAGCACCGGGAAGACGTAGATGTCGCGCCCGGTCGAGTACACGATCGACTGCTCGACGACCCCGAGGCCCACCGCCGCCGCCGTGATCTTCGGAACGTGCTCCATGCGGCCGATCACGGCGGCGCCGAGGGCCCGCACCAGCACGGCCACCCCGAGGGCGCCGCCGATCGGGACGCTGATCACCCCGGACCGGAGGAACACGGTGGCGAAGGCGAGGACGGTCGTGATCACCCAGACCGTGGTCTGGATCCGGCCGACGGGGATGCCGAGC
>JBDSUN010000335.1:0-8072 GCA_039927735.1 Acidimicrobiales bacterium
ACGGCGCGGGCTGCCTCGGCGAAGCGCACCACCCCGTAGAAGCCGTCGTGGTCGGTGAGGGCCAGCGCGCAGAGCCCCAGACGGGCCGCCTCCTCGGCCAGCTCCTCCGGGTGGCTGGACCCGTCCAGGAAGCTGAAGGTGGAGTGGCAGTGCAGCTCGGCGTAGGGCGTGGCGCTGACCCGTCGGGCCAGCCCCGGCGGCGGCTCGTAGACGGACCGCACCGGCGACCAGGCCGGGCTGTCCCCCCCGTTGGCGCCGGCCGGCACCCGGTTGGTGCGCCCGGTGCGGGCGCGGTCCGACAGCGTCCGTTCCAGCTGCGACCAGGGCACATCCGGGTTGTTGAACCCCACCAACCCAGAATCGAACACCTGTTCGTCTACGTCAAGTGGAAGGTCGAGCCACCTCGTCGACCAGGTCAGGAGGGTCGTCGTCGACCCGGATGCGCCGGGCCGCCAGGATCGGCAGCGCCAACGGCACGAGCTGGTCGCTGCCGATGGTGACGCCGTGCAGCGACTCGGCTCCCGTGAGCCGGTCGACCACGGAGCCGTGGAGCGACACCGCTTCGAAGTCCGAGCCCGTGACCTCCACCCCCGTCAGGTCACAGCGACGGAAGGACGAGCGGGTGATCCGGGCGTCGTAGAGGTCGGCCCCCGTCAGATCGCAGTCCACCAGCTCGCAGCGATCGAGCCCGGCGCCCCGCAGCCAGGCCTGATCCATCTTGCAGTCCTCGAAGCGCAGGTCCGACCCCTTGAGCTCGGTCGCCACCACCCCCGACATGCTACACCGGGTGAACACGGCTCGCTCCCACCGGGCACCGGTGAGCACCGTCCCGGACAGCTCGCAGTCCACCAGGACGACGTCGAGCAGGGTGAGGTCGGCCAGCTCGAGCCCGGTGAGGCGGATCCGCGTGAGCCGAGAGCGGACGATCTCCACCCCTGACACCGCGGTCGGCGCTCCGCCGCCCTCCCAATGGACCTCCTCCAGCAGGTCGTGATCGTCCAGGGCGTCGCCGGTGCGCTCCGCCAGCTCGTTGTCGAGGCGCGGCAACTGCCGCACCGACGGACCGACCAACCGCTTCCGAGCCACGTCGCAGTCTGACCCCAGCGGGGTGATCTCGCGTCGGGGCGGGTAGACCCGGACCATGGAGCTGCAGGTGCGCAAGGCCGAGGACCGATCCCGCTACGAGCTGGTGGACGGCGACGACGTGGTGGGCTTCGCCGACTACTCGGTCCAGGGCGACCGGATCGTGTTCCCTCACACGGTGATCGATGCGACACGCCGCGGGCAGGGGCTCGGGGCGGTCCTGGTGCAGGGCGCCCTGGACGACGTCCGGCCGAGCGGGCGCAAGGTGGTGCCGTCGTGCTGGTACGTGCGCGAGTTCATCGACGGTCACGCCGAGTACGTCGACCTGCTGGCCTGAAGCGGCCGGGTTCAGTCGATGAGGGCCTGGTAGACGCCGGCCTGGAGATGACGGCGGAGCGGGTAGGTGTTCGACGGCAGGAGCTGGGTCATGAACACCACCGCCAGCTCCTCGGCGGGATCGACCCAGAAGGCGGTGCTGGCGGCGCCGCCCCAGGCGTACTGCCCCGCGGAGCCGAGGGACCGGCTGGCAGCCGGGTCGACGAGCACGGAGAAGCCGAGCCCGAAGCCGGTGCCGGCCATGGCCACCTCGGAGAAGGTGGTCTGGCCCATGTCGTTGAGCAGCCGACCGCCGGGCAGGTGGTTCATGGTCATGAAGCGCAGCGTGCGGGGCGACAGGAGGCGCACCCCGCCGAGCTCGCCGCCGTTGACGAGCAGGTGGCAGAAGCGCAGGTAGTCATCGGCGGTGCTCACCAGCCCGCCCCCACCCGACAGCATCGGCGACGGCACGGTCATCGAGCGGGCCGGGGCCATCGTCACCAATCCCTTGCCGGGCGAGAAGGCATAGAGGGTGCTGCAGCGGTCGAGGTCCTCCTCCGGCGCCGCGAAGCCGGTGTCGGTCATGCCCAGCGGTTCGAAGATGCGGGTGCGGAAGAACTCGTCGAGCGACTGGCCGCTCATCACCTCGACGAGCCGCCCGCACACGTCGGTGGACATGGAGTAGTTCCATGACGACCCCGGCTCGAACTGCAGCGGGATCCGGCCCAGCCGGCCCATGCACTCGGCCAGGTCGTAGCTGGGCTGGGTGAAGTTGCCGAGGTCCTGCTCCCGATAGAGGGCGTCGACGGGGTGAGCGAGCTGGAAGCCGTAGGTGAGCCCCGAGGTGTGGGTGAGCACGTGGTGCACGCTGAGCGGGGCGTCGAGGGCCTTGGTCTCCGGGGCCTCGGCGGTGCCGCCGGTCCAGACCCGCAGGTCGGCCAGCTCGGGGATCCACCGGCTCACCGCGTTCTCCATGAGGAAGTGCCCCTCCTCGTACAACATCATGAGCGCCACCGAGGTGATCGGCTTGGTCATCGAGTAGATCCGGTAGAGCGTGTCGGGCTCTACCTTGGCGTCGGCGTCGACGTCCCGGAAGCCGTAGCAGTCGCGGTGCACCAGCTGGCCCCGACGGCTGACGAGGGTCTGGACGCCGGGGATCTTCCCCTTGTCGACGTAGCCGTGGAGCACGTCGTCGAGCCGTGCCAACCGCTCGCTGCTGAACCCGAGGTCCTCTGACGTCGTCATCCCCCGATGGTGGCAGACGTGACGCCCGTCATGCGTAGGCGGCGATGCGCGCGCCTACGCATCCGGCGACCTCGAAGATGCGCAGGTCGTCCGATGTGCCGACCCCTCCTAGAGGCGCACGATGGGCCCATGTTCATCAACTACGAGATCGCCAGGGCGTTGGTCTTCGAGCACCAGAGCACCCTTCGCCACGAAGCCCGCCAGCACCGTCTTGGCCGTCGTTCGCGCAAGAGCCGCCGCGACGTCCAGGCGGACCGACCGGCCGCCTGACCGTACGCTCGGGGAATGCTCGTGGGGCGCGCCGGACTCTCGCCGATCATGGTCGGCCGCGCCGCCGAGCTCAGCCGCTTGCGTGGCCTGATCGGTGCCTCGCGGGTGCCCACCGTCGCCCTCATCGCCGGGGAGGCCGGGATCGGCAAGACCCGACTGGTGCAGGAGCTGGTCGATGACGCTCCTCCCGGCACCTTGGTGCTGGCCGGCCAGGCCGATCCCGGGACCGTCGGCCGCCCGATGGAGCTGTTCCTCGATGCCCTCCGGCACACGGACACCTCCGCCCACGCCGACCTCCTCGACGTGGTGGGCGATGCCGACCGGTCGGCTGAGGAGCGGGTGCGGGCCGGAGTCGAGCTCGTCCGACGGCTGACCGGCGGCGGCACGGGCCTGCTGGTGTTCGAAGACCTGCACTGGGCCGACTCGGAGAGCCTGGCCGCCGTCGAGCTGCTGGCCGAGCCCGAGGGCGGGCCCCTGCTCGTGGTCGGCACCTACCGGCCCGACGGCCTGTCCCGTCGGCACCCTGCCTCGGAGCTGCTGCCCCGGCTCGAGCGCCGGCACTCCGTAACCCACGTGCGCCTCGGTCGGCTCAGCCCCGCCGAGGTGAGCACCTTCCTGGCCGCGGTGCTGCAGGAGGACCCGTCCTACCGGGCCGTTGACACGCTCCACAGCCGCACCGGCGGCAACCCGTTCTTCCTCGAGGAGCTGGTAGCCAGCGCCGGTGACCTGGCCGGCGACCCGCTGGAGACAGCTCCCCTGCCGTGGACCGTCGCGGAGCTGGTCCGCAACCAGGTCGACGGCCTCGACCCGGCCGTGCGCGGCGTGGTGGCGGCCGCATCCGTGCTCGGTCGGCGGGTCGCCTTCGATGTCCTTGCGGCGGTCACCTCCACTGCGGAGGGTCGGCTCATCGACCTGCTGCGGGTGGCGGTGGACAGCGGCCTGCTCGTGGAGACCGACCCGGACGTCTTCAGCTTCCACCACGACCTGGCGCGCGAGGCCGTCGAGGGCAGCCTGCTCGGACGGGAGCGGCGACGGCTGCACGAAGCCGCCCTCGAGGCGCTGCGCGGCGGGAGCAGCCGAGACCACGTCGCCCTCGCCCACCACGCGCGCGGTGCCGGGCACTACGACCAGATGGTGGCCGAGGCCAGGCTCGGTGCCCATGAGTCGCTGGCGCTGGGCTCCACCTTCCAAGCGCTGCAGCTCGCCGAGACGGGACTGTCCGAAGCGGAGGACGATCTCGACCTGCGGGCCGTCGCCACCCGGGCCGCCTGGCTGGCCAACCTGCTCGACGAGGCGGTGGACCACGCCGAGCGCTGGTTGGCCGACGCTCGCGCCGTCCACGACATCAGCGAGGAGGCTGGCGCACTGAGCCTCCGGATGCGCCTTGCCTACGACGTCGGCGACCTGCCGGGCATGGATGCCCTCACCAACGCGCTGATCGACCTCGTCGACCGGCTGCCCACCGACGAGGAGCGAGCCCGCGCCATGGCCTTCGTGGCCCAGTCGTTCATGCTGCGCGACCTCGTCGGGCCCACCTGCGAGTGGGCGGACAAGGCCCACGCCCTCGCCACGGCCAACGGCTTCGAGACAGTCCGCATCGCGGCACTGGTGGAGAAGGGCTCCGTCCTCGTGATGGAGCCGCAGTCCGCGGCGGAGGGAACTGCGCTTCTGCAGGCCGCCGCCGACGATGCCGAGCGGGCCGGCGACCACGTGCTGGCCGCCCGGGCGCTCATCAACCTGGTGTGGCAGGCCCGCCAGTCGAGCAAGGTCGACGAGGCGTACCAGCTGTTGCAGCGGATGCGCCTCCACGCCGAGACGGCCGGCTTCGACTCCCTCGCCAACCACGCTCGGGTGGAAGCCCTGGCCTCGTTGGCGGCATCCGAAGGCGACCTCGAGACGGCCCTGTCCGTGCTCGACAAGGGCGATCGGCTCGACCCTGGACATGCGCTGTCCCGCAACCGGCGCTGGCTGGCCGTGCTCCGAGCCGGGCTGGCCCTGGAGGCCGGCGACCTCGATGCCGGCGCCGCCTTCACCGAGGAGGCCAAGCCGGTGACGCCCCGAAGCGTGGTGGGCGTGCTCGGCCTCGACGCCCACGTGGCCGCCCGCCGGAACGACCTGCATGCCACCCGATCGGCGTTGGCGGCGCTGGCCGTGGCCATGACGGAGGAGGGCTACGCCGCCCCCTCCCAGGTGCATGACATCGCCGTCGCCGCCCTCCGAGCCGGGCTGTCGGCGGCTGAGCTGCGCCCCCTCGTCGACGAGGCCGGGTTCTTCCCCGGTCATCGGCTCACCGCCGACCACCCGTGGCGCCAGCTCCTCGATGCGCAGCTGGCCGAGGCCGACGGCCGCTCCACCGATGCGGCACGGCTCTACGCGGCCGCGGCCTTGTCCACCGAGGTGGCCACCGGCGTGCTGGCCCGCCATCGTGGCACGGCCCACATCGGCGCGGCCCGCTGCCTGATCGCCGACGGTGCCGTCGACGAGGCCCGCCCGCACGTGGCCGCCGCCGCCGTCCACCTGGCTCGCTGGGGCGGCTGGCGGGTGGACGACCTGCACGCCCTCGAGCGCCGCCTCGGGGTGGGAGCCGACGTCAGCGGGCCGGAGTCGCTGACGCCCCGCGAGCGGGAGGTGGCCGCCCTCCTTGGCGAGGGCCTCACCAACGCCGGCCTGGCCGGGCGCCTCTACATCTCACCGCGCACGGCGGCCGTCCACGTCTCCAACATCCTGGCCAAGCTCGGCATGGCCTCCCGCACCGAGGTGGCCACCTGGGCCGTCCGAGAAGGCCTCGTCGTCGATCGGTAGCGTGGGGCGATGTCCGACCTCGCCATGTCCACGCTCGGTGACGGGGAGCCGTTCGTCTGGGCGCACGGCCTGACCAGCAGCCGGGACAACGAGGACCAGCGAGGGCTGTTCGACTGGAGCCCCGTCACTGCCGGCGGGCGGCAGGTCGTGCGATACGACGCCCGTGGCCATGGCACCACCGGCGGCCCGCCCGATGCGGCCGCCTACCAGTGGGCCCGGTTGGCCGAGGACCTGCTGGCGCTGATGGATCACCTCGCCATCGAGCGGGCGCCCGTCGGGGGTGCGTCGATGGGGTGCGCCACCGTGCTGCACGCCGCCGTCCGCGCTCCGGAGCGGTTCGAGCGGCTGGTGCTCGTGATCCCGCCGACCGCGTGGGCCAGTCGAGGCGGCCAGGCCGAGGTGTACGAGCTGTCGGCCACCGTCGTCGAGGCGCAGGGCAAGGCAGCCTGGCTGGAGCTGGCCAACGCTGCCCCCAAGGCAGCCATCTTCACCTCCGACCCGACACCGTTCGATGCGGACATCCCCGAGGCGCTGCTGCCGTTCGTGCTCCGGGGGGCGGCGGCGTCCGATCTACCCGACCCCGACGCCATCGCCGCCATCGCGGTGCCGGCGCTCGTGCTGGCGTGGGCCACGGACGCCGGCCATCCCGTCTCCACTGCCGAGCGACTGGTCGAGCTCCTCCCTGACGCCGAGCTGCACGTGGCCGAGACGATCCCCCAGATCCGCACCTGGCCCGAGCGGGTGGCCGCCTTCCTCGACGCCTAGCGTCCTGCGCAGACCGACCGCAGGGGGACACGGATGCCGTACATCACCGGACGCGTCGTCCACGACGCCGACGCCCACATCATGGAGGAGCCCACCTGGCTCCTGGAGCACGCCGATCCGGACGTGCGGGAGCAGCTGCGCCCCAACGTGGAGCTGGGCTTGTCGCCCGGTGAGGCGGAGGCCATCGAGCAGATGAAGGCCCGGCACGCCGACCCGGAGTTCCGGGCCCGCGACGCCGAGGAGATCATGGCCCGCAAGAACTTCAAGGCCACCGGCTCCACCATCGCGGCCGACCGGCCACTGGCCCTCGACCTGCTCGGGGTGGCCAGCCAGCTCGTGTTCAACACGTTCAACAACGGCCACCTGCTGCGCCTCGAGCGGGACGGCGACCTCGACCTCGCCTACGGCGCCGCCCGGGCCCACAACCGGGGCATGGTCGAGTTCTGCTCCGTCGATCCCCGGCTGCTGCCCACCTGCTACGTCCCGCTCGCCGACTTCGACCGCTCCCAAGCCATGGCCGCCGAGGCCATCGCCATGGGAGCAGCCGCGCTGCTCGTGCCGAGCGGCTGCCCGAGCAACCACTCCCCCAGTCACATCGGCCTCGACCCGGTGTGGCGCCAGGCCGAGGAGGCCGGCATCCCCATCGTGCTGCACGTGGGCGGCGGTGGGCAGCTGCTGCACCCGAAGTACTTCGTGAACGGCGGCGCCTACGTGCCCGACTTCCACGGCGGCGACGAGAACTTCCGCTCGGTCGACTACATGGCCATCCCCGGCCCACCGGCCCAGACCCTCGCCACGCTGATCTTCGACGGGGTCCTCGAGCGCCACCCGTCACTGCGCGTCGGTGTCATCGAGCAGGGCGCCATCTGGGTGCCGGGGTGGATGCGCCAGATGGAGAGCGCCTTCGACGCCTTCGTGAAGCACGAGCAACGCCTGCAGGACCTCTCCCTCCGCCCGAGCGAGTTCGTGCGTCGCCAGGTGCGGGCCACGCCGTACCCCACCGAGGACGTCGGCTGGATCGCCGAGCAGGCGGGTGCCGAGGTGCCGCTGTTCTCCACCGACTACCCCCACGTCGAAGGCGGACGCCGGCCCGTCGAGCGCTTCGAGGCCAGCCTCGGCGACGCCTCCGATGCCGTGCGCCAGGCGTTCTACTGCGACAACTTCATCGACCTCATGGGATCGGCCATCGACCGACGATGATGTGGGCATGTTGGATCACCTCTCCATCCAGGTCGCCGACCTCGATCGTGCCGCCGCGTTCTACGACGCCGTCCTCGCCACCATCGGCGGGAAGCGCATCCTCGAGTTCCCGGGGGTCATCGGCTACGGCACCGGGTTCCCGTGCTTCTGGCTCGGCACCGAGGCCACCCACGGCGACGTCCGCCAGGAGTGCCACATCGCCTTCACCGCGCCGAGCCGCGACGCGGTGGTCGCCTTCTGTGACGCGGCCGTCGCGGCTGGGATGGAGGTGCTCCACGAGCCGAAGGTGTGGCCCGAGTACCACCCCGGCTACTACGGCGCCTTCGTGCGGGACCCCGACGGCAACAACGTCGAGGCCGTCCATCACACCTTCGAGTAGCTAGTCCGGCGAC
>JBDSUN010000336.1:0-3362 GCA_039927735.1 Acidimicrobiales bacterium
CTTGAGCGGTGGCGAAGGCGGCGTCGTCGACCGGCACTGCCCCGGTGCCGAGCTGGTCGGCGAGGTAGTTGGCGAGGGTGTAGCTGATGACGAAGTAGCCGTCGGCCAGGCCCTGCATGAGCGCCGAGGCGCCGAGGCGGTTGGCGCCGTGATCCGAGAAGTTGGCCTCGCCGAGCACGAACAAGCCGGGCACGTTCGACATGAGGTGGTAGTCCACCCAGAGGCCACCCATCGTGTAGTGGACGGCCGGGTAGATGCGCATCGGGACCTGCATCGGGTCCTCGTCGGTGATGCGCTGGTACATGTCGAAGAGGTTGCCGTAGCGCTCCGCGATCAGCTCGCGACCGAGGCGGGCGATGGACGTGCCGAAATCGAGGTAGACGCCCATGCCGCCGGGGCCGACGCCGTAGCCGTCGTCGACCACCTTCTTCGCCGCGCGCGATGCGACGTCGCGCGGCACCAGGTTGCCGAAGCTCGGGTACTTGCGCTCGAGGAAGTAGTCGCGCTCGCCCTCGGGGACCTGGTCGGGGGAGCGGGTCTCGTCGGGATCGCTCGGCACCCAGATGCGCCCGTCGTTGCGCAGCGACTCGGACATGAGGGTGAGCTTCGACTGGAACTCGTCGGAGGCCGGGATGCAGGTGGGGTGGATCTGGGTGTAGCAGGGGTTGGCGAACAGGGCGCCGCGGCGGTGGGCCCGCCAGGTGGCCGAGGCGTTGGAGTACATGGCGTTGGTGGAGAGGTAGAAGACGTTGCCGTAGCCCCCGGTGCACAGCAGCACGGCGTGGGCGGCGTGACGGCTGACGTGGCCGGTCACGAGGTCGCGGACGATCACGCCGCTGGCCACGCCGTCCTTAACGACGAGGTCGAGCATCTCCGAGCGGGTGTGGAGCTCGACGGTGCCGGCGTGCACCTGGTGCATCATCTGCTGGTAGGCGCCGAGCAGCAGCTGCTGGCCCGTCTGCCCTCGGGCGTAGAACGTCCGGCTGACCTGGGCGCCGCCGAAGGAGCGGTTGTCGAGGAGGCCGCCGTACTCCCGGGCGAAGGGCACGCCCTGGGCCACCATCTGATCGATGATGTCGACCGACACCTCGGCCAGGCGGTGGACGTTGGCTTCGCGCGAGCGGAAGTCGCCGCCCTTCACGGTGTCGTAGAAGAGCCGCTGCACCGAGTCGCCGTCGCTCTTGTAGTTCTTGGCGGCGTTGATGCCGCCCTGGGCGGAGATCGAGTGCGCCCGCCGGGGGCTGTCGTGGTACGTGAAGACCTTGACGTTGTAGCCCTGCTCGCCGAGCGTGGCGGCGGCGCTGGCGCCGGCCAGGCCCGAGCCGATGACGATGACGTCGAACTTGCGGCGGTTGTTCGGGGCCACCAGCTTCATGTCGAACTTGTGCTGGGTCCACGCACTGTCGACGGGGCCGCCGGGGACGTTGCTCTCGAGCGAGCCGATCACGGCGCCGCCTCCTCTTGCTCGTACTCCGTGCAGCTCACGATCACGTCGCCGTTCGTGCGGCAGTCGGGGTTGTCGTCCGCATCCACGATCCCGAAGGTGACGGCCAGTGGGAAGCTCAGGTTCATCAGGCCGACCACCGCGGCCAGACCGATGGCGAAGCTCTTGCGCCAGGCGTTCCACTTCGGGTTGTTGAGCCCCAGGCTCTGGAACATCGACCAGGTGCCGTGGAAGAGGTGGATGATCAGTGCGATGTTGGCGACGAGGTAGATGGCAACGACCGGCAACCGGCTGAAGCTGGCGACGAGGTTGCGGTAGGCATCGCCCCGCACGAAGTCGGGGTTGGCGGCGCCCCAGGTGAGGTCAGCCAGGTGGAACAGGATGAACAGGCCGATGATCACGCCCGTCCAGCGCATGGTGCGGCTGGCGATGGTGGCGACCTGCCAGTCCCGGTCCTGCGCGTAGCCGTCGCCCCGAGCCCGCCCGTTCATGCGCGTCAGCCCGTAGGCGGCGTGGATGTGGAAGAAGAACGCCGCCATCAGGCCGAGGCGGATCACCCAGAGGAAGACGGTGCGGGGGAAGATCGGCACGAGCAGCTCGCGCAGGAACTCGGCGTAGTGGTTGAAGTCCTCGGCGCCGAAGTACACCTTCAGGTTCCCGACGGCGTGACCGACCACGAAGCCGATGATCATGATCCCGGTGACGGCCATGACCCACTTCTTGCCGATGGCTGACCGGTAGAACGCCACCGGCCAGGGGGCCCGACCCTTTGGAGCCGGATGCACCCGCCCGGCTTCGGGCCGTTCCATGGTCGTCGCCATCGATCGATCAGCCTCCAAGAGCCGTCTCGGTCTGCCTGCTTCTGACGCTACCCGGACCCTTCGCAATCCCTGGAATCGGCGCGACCTACCTGTGAGGGGTTGCTGAGGGTGGCGGTGTAGCGGTTCTCGACGGTGCCCGCGGCGGAGGTGCAGGTCAGCTCCACGATCAGCATCCCGGTGCCGTCGGGTGCGACGACCTGCAGGGTGCCGACCCGCTGGCAGCTGTCGGCGGGCAGGTCGCCGCCCCATCGCCAGGTGCGCTCCCCACCGGGCCACCTGAGCTTGGCCGTCACCTCGACGCCGTCCAACGGCTCCCGCAGGTCGCTGATGACGTGGACGTCGAGGGCCAGCTTCTCGCCCGGCGCGACCGTCTCCGGGAGGCGATCGGCCACCACGATCACGGGTGCGCACGCAGCACGGAGGGCGTCGTAGGCGAGCTTCGGGCGGCGGTCGTGGCCGAGCACCGCCCAGGTGACCGCCGGGTGCCCATCGGCGAAGGAGAACTGGGCGAAGCCGCCGGTCGGCCGGTACTTGATGCGGCGGAGGGCTTCGATCTGTCGGCGCACCACGACGGCCTGGTACTCCTGCGAGGCCGTGCGCCAGCTGTCGAAGGTGGCGTGGTCAGCGGGCGGCACGTGCCGGTCGAACACGGCTCTCTGCAGGGCATGGGTGTGGCCGAGGCGCTCCCAATCGAGATCCGGCCAGCGCTCGGGCTCCATGAAGTCGGCGGTGGTGGGGACCGCCTGGGCCCCGAACTCGGTCACGAAGCGCCCCATCCGAGGGATGGCCCGGAGGAAGCCGGGAAGGTCGCGCTCGTGGCCGTGGTACCAGCCGAAGTAGAGGTGGCTGTCCGTGCCGTCGAGCTGGGGCGGATGGGGGAGCACGCCGGAGTGGGCGATCACCGGGCGGGTACCGTCGGCCTTCTCGAAGGCTCGCTTCACCGAGCGGTCGAGCACCGTCTTGTTCCACGTCGGCAGCTCCTGGGCCAGGAAGGCCTTCGCGGCCATCTTCCGCAGCTGCTTCGGATCGGCCCACATCGAGGGGTCGTTCTCGATGGCCATCGGCTCGTTGTGGCCGCACCACAGGGCGATGGACGG
>JBDSUN010000337.1:0-7478 GCA_039927735.1 Acidimicrobiales bacterium
CGGTCACCGCGCCGACCGAGAGCGTCGGGCGCGTGGTGGTCACGGTGGCGTCGTCGGCCGGTCCGATGATCGTGGTGGGCGTGGGCGGTCGCCACTCGTAGGTGACGATCAGCTGGGCGGCGTTGGAGCCGTACTCCGCGGAGCGGGCCAGCCGTCTCGAGTCCGCTGTGGTGTCGAGCCACGGGGTGATCATCAGCCCGTGATTGCCGATGGTGCCGGCGTACTGTGCCTGCAGAGACGCCCGAGGGAAAAAGCTGTACCAGGCCTCTGTGCAGCCAGTGTTGGACATGGTCGCGGACGCCGTGGGGAAGACCTCGTGAGCCGTCGGCATTCCCGAGGCGTACGTCATAGTCGACGGCGTCCAGGCCCCTGCGATTGACTGCACATACAAAGGCGCTGCATTGCAGGCGGCGTAGGAATAGACCCGCAGCTTCAACTCCGCGGAGACCACACCCGCCAGCACGTCAGGGGGCGTAGGCGCCCCTGTCACCGCAGCCGGCAACGGAAAGCGCATGTAGGTCCCTGAGAAGGAGGGCCCACCCGTCTTGCTGCCCGCCGCCACAAACAAGGCGTTCTCCTGCGCCGTGCCCAGATCGTTCTGCGCGAACGTGTCGGCATAGGTCGAGTCGCCGGTGATGGTGTAGGTGAACGTCGGGTCGATCGTCACTGGGAACACCGCCTTATCGAGCCACGCCCCGTCCACCGATACCCTCACGACGGCCTGCCCGGCGTCAGTCCGATCGAGGACGATGACAGCGTCAGACATCTGAGCCAACGCCAAGCTTGCGCCAGTCGAGTCCCAGGCGACACCACTACCGAAGGTCGCCACCAACTCCCCCGCAATGTTAAAGAACTCAACCCGGTTCGTGCCGGCGTCGCCCTGACGCACCGCCCAACCCTCCGGCAGCGACACGGTGAGTTCGTAGCCATCTTTCTGGAGCGCTGCCCGCGACCCGACCGTGACCTGCTGCTCGAACCCGCTGGTGGTCAAGGTGATGGCGGCGGTCGTGCCGGCCGAGTCCTTCACCGCCACATGCCCATCTGGTGAAAGCGCATCAGATTCGGCTCTCGGGGCCGAGAACCCGGCGACCAGGACCGATGGCACACCGAAGCCAACCATCTCCTCCGCCCGGCTCATCACCACCAACCCGTCCGCTTCGGGGTCGGCCGGGACGCTGACATCAAGATCCGAAGCGGTCGCCCTGTAAGAGCCATCTGCCGAGGCCTTCGGGGTCAGGTCGAAGTCGACCCAGTCACCCGTCGCGTCCTTGAAGCGCTCCGGACCGGCACCCAGCACCGCCGTGCGCGTGCCATTGCCATTGTCGAACACCTCTGCCTGAGCCGTGGTTGCGGACGCGACCTTGTCAGAGGTCCGGGGATCGAAGCTCTGGTCCTTCTCCACGCGGCCCGCCGCCAGATCAGCGGCCAGGTCATACTCAGCCTGTGCCAGCTCCTCGCCTTGCAGTGGTGGGTTCGAGAAGTCGCCGAGTTCCTCGCCTGTCTCCAGCACCCGTTCGACAGGCCGATCCTGTCCTGAATCCAGCGGATCCAGCTCACGCACATTCTGCGCCTCGCCGACCCGCTCCATAGCGAACGGCTCCTGCGCCGGCTCCTCCTGAGGCGGTGCCGCCGCGGCCACCGCCAAACCCGACGCCATCACCGCCGCGGCCAACCCCGTCACCACAGCCCGCCGATGCCACCCACCTCGAAACACCCGCATTATTCCCCCGGAGTTTGTAGATCAGCCCCGCCCTCCGATCCCAGGAGGTGAAGGGCACCCTCGCGCCCGATGTAGCGGATGACAAGCAAAACCTTCTGCCAGCGCTGAGCGAGCACCGCGCAGGACCACGGGATCTGAACCGGAGCTCCAAGGACTGATGGCAAGTGAGACGTTGGCGCACAAATCGCCTGTGACGCCGTCCAGTAAAGCTTGGTCTGGGCGCTCCGCCGTGCCTGTGAACGGAGAGAGGTGCAGCACGTGCTCGCAGCCAGGCGTGAGATGCTGCATCCGCCATGATCCTCCACACCGCTTACATTCGCTTCTTGTCGCCCGCCAGTGGCATGGGACCACTGCGAGGTGAGTTCCGCCAGTGGCATGGGACCACCCTTTCGCCAGTGATGGGACCACCTGGGGCCCACCGGTAGCGGTACTGCTGCCGGTGGACTCGTCGCCTTCTGACCAGCGGTCCAGGAAGGGCGGCGATGGCGTTCCGGGAGGTTCCAGTGTTCGAGGTTCGAGAGGTTCTGAGGCTGTGGCTGCGGGGCGAGGGGTTCCGTTCGGTGGAGCGGTTGGCGGGGGTGGACCGCAAGACGGTCCGGCGTTACGTGACCGTCGCCGAGGGGCTCGGTCTGGTCCGTGACGGTGGCGAAGGCCAGCTGTCCGATGTGTTCATCGGGTCGGTGGTTGAGGCCGTCCGGCCTCATCGGTCAGACGGCCACGGGGAGGCGTGGCGGCTGCTGGTCGCCCGCCACGATCGGATCGAGGCGTGGCTGAAGACCGACGGGCTGACCGTCGTGAAGGTCGGTGAGCTGCTCGCCCGTGAAGGGGTGGTGGTCCCGGAGCGGACCTTGCACCGCTACGCCACCGAGGTGTGCGACGTGGGCCGGGGCCGGCGGGGCACCACGGTGAGGGTGAACGACGGCGAGCCGGGTGATGAGCTGCAGGTCGACTTCGGGAAGATGGGCCGCCTGGGTCTTCTACGGCGGGGTCTTCACGACGGTGATCCCCGACAACATGAAGACGATCGTCGTCCGGGCCAACCCGACCCGATCCGCCAGCCGGACCTTCTCGTTCACGAGGCCCTCGAGACCGAGCCGGACCATCAACGTCGCCGGCACGACCAGCCCGGCATCGGCCACCAAGCTCGGGTCATCGAAGGTCACCGCGACGGCCTCGAGCGAGCGCGATACTGACCTCACCGAAAGTGCCTCCTGTTGCCGGGATGTAGCGACTTCGAACATCGCCATCGTCCCTGCTCAGGAGGCACTCTTCGCGGATACGCGACCCTCAGCCGCTCACCTCACCGGTGGATCGAGGCTAAGTGACAGCCTCGAGTTCACACCGCACATCCCACCACTGCTTGCGCAGGAACTGCGTGACGTCGTCCGAGGTCTGGGAACAGAACCTGTCGGTCTACGGGGCGGACAAGGCGTGGGACCAGCTCAACAAGGACGGCATCGTCGCGGCCCGCTACACCGTCGAGCGGCTGATGCGCCAGATGCTGTCTGCAGGGCTGCCGGCGGAACTTGCGAGCCATATTCTGTAACAGAACGGCTAGGTCGTGACAACAACGTAGTTAGACGGGCGGTCGATAGGTCGGCGTCGGAGGGGTTCCTGAGCGCGACCCAGGAAACGCCATCGACATGACTCCCGGGCGGTCGATAGTCGGCCCCAGCGAGGTCCCGCCCCTTAGCAGGCGACAGGAGACAGCATGGCAAGCGACTTCAATCCGAACCGACTTAGTTTTGAGGAAGGGCTCGATCGCATCCGCCAAGCAGCGGGTGGTGACCTTGGAACGAAGGGCCGCGTTCTTACGTCCCGCGATGACTCGGCGATCCGTGCCCGCGATTCCCTCGCAGTCGACAACGTCCCAGCAGGCTTCGTCAAATGGCAGCTACCGGTCTATCTGAGCGCACCCTCACAGTTGTTCGTGACCGTCGCCGAGCCCGGCGCCAAGGCGCGAGCGCACAGCCATGACGAGGGCGATGGCATCCGCTTCATCGCTGGCGGCTCGATCATCTTCGAAGGTACGGAACTGGTGCCGGGCGACTGGATGTTCATCCCCGGAGGAACGCACTACGACTTCGAGGTTGGGCCAAATGGGGCCATCATGTGCTACTGCTACTCCTGCTGCTGCGCCTGACTCCCCGTCTATACGGCTGCGTAGCGTTTAAACCAAGGGCCATTCACGGCGAGGTGTCCGTGACCGCCATGTTCTGTCGCGGTGGTTCACTGTGGGATTCCCAGGGGCGGCCTTTGGAGGCGCAAGACCTCGTGCTACCACTAGCGACCCGCGCGTTGTCACTGCCCCTGGCAGCCGTGCGACCGGCCGCACGGTTGGCTTACAAGGCCCGGGTGACCCCAGCGTCCTTCAACGTCGCGGCGTCAACGCCGGCGGCACGCCACGTCCTGTAGCTGATTCCTTTGCGGTCACCGTAAGACTTAGCGACTTTCACGAACCCTTTACGCGCCGCAGTCAGGTCGACGGAACTCGGGACGTTCTGTGATGCCAGCTCCTGCTCCAGATTTGCCTTCTCCTGAAGCAGCTGAAGGCGATTGAGCGCCGACGCCTCAGGCAGTGACTTGGCGATCACGCTGAGACGGTTAGTGATGCTTTCCTTGGAGCGCTTCCGTCCACGCTTCCGGGGAGCCACGGACGCCAGGGCCTCGAGGTAAGCCTTGACGATGCGGGCTTCGTCCCGACCCGCAGCGAGGGCCGCCTTATGTGCGTTGGTCATCTTGGTTCCGGGCTTGTTGCCACGGGTCTTCTGATCGGGCATGCGGAACACACTACGTCGCGCGAATCGCCCGACTAGTGACGCGCCAAAATACCGCACGGTATGCGGCTCCGGAAAGAACGAGCGTTGACCGGCGAACGCCCGTCTTACCCATGTCGTTGTCACGAACCGGTGGTTCGTTACAGGCTGGTGAGACACGCCACGCACGCCTCGACGTAGAGGGCGCTGAGGATGTCCCGCCATCTCGACACTCCTGCGGAGTCGGACCCAGACGAGATCGCCTCGAGTAGGCCACCAAGCGTCGAGCCAGAAGTTGGGACCGAGAGTCCTAACAGCAGCCCTGCAAGCTCTCGGCTCTCTCGCTCTCGGGTAACCCGGTGGCGCGCGCAGGTCATGCGATCGTGTCCAGCCACCCAGACACCGTCGTCGGAAACCCACTTAAAGTCGGTCAGGTCGATCCCCGGCACGAGGTGGGCGCGCGCGACTCGCTCCAGGACCGAAGGGGACGGAGGCGGTCCGCCGCGCGCTCGGAGTAGGACCACCGCGGACGGGCTGAAGCTAGTCTGACGCACCGCGCGAAGCGCCAGGTCGAGCGCGGCCACAGGCCCGTCGAGCGGCAACTCGATGAGCTGGCGGTCGGCTTCAGCACCTCGTGGTGGGGCGGAGCCGGCGACTGACCGTATGGAGTCCGCTGGGACGAGTCGAGCTTCGGCTTGCACCAGGACATCGACCGCCGACCGCGCCTCGGAGCTCAGCCATCGCTCAAGGGGCTGTCTCTGGCGATCGAGGACTACCAACCGCTGACGGCGTCCATCAGCGCGATCCGAGTCGACGTCCATGTTCGGGATTGGTCGGACAGTTGCTCTGCGTTACGCGGTTCAATGAGTAGGTCAACCGCTGGGCGTTGAGGCCCACACCTTCGCCCTCATGCGGCTCGTCAAGTGTGTTCGCTTGGCCTCTTCACGCTGACACCGAGCCTGTCGTATCGGTGTGCCATCCCGGCGATGTCCGCCGGAACGTGACCCAGGAGTACATCGATGCTGAAGAGGACACTGACGGCAGCACTTGTCGGCCTTTCCCTGACCACGGTCATGGTCCCATCCGTCGCCGCGTCATCGAGGAACCCCTTGATGCCCGAATGCGTCGTCCACGTGATTGGTCAGGAGACGACTGGCCTGTACCGGCTAGGTGAGCGCCGGTGCTACGACACCTTCGATGAGGCCATGGCCGCGGAGGGCGTGAGCACCTGGGGGCCTGGCGCGTCAAGCCGAGCAGCAGCCACTGCAAGCAGCTTCGTGATCGGCTACCACTGCGACTTCTACAACTTGGGCACCCCGTGCACGTCCGTCGTCGGCAGCAGCTGCAATGGTGGCTGGCTCAACACCTCGGCGGCTTGGAACAACCGCATCTCTTCGACGCAGAGCGGCTGCCCGACGATTATCCACTTCGACGGAGCGAACCTGACCGGGGCGTCCGCCCTGACGTCGGGCGCCGGACCCCACAACCTGGTCGGGTTCAACAACCGAACCAGCTCGATCCAGTATCTCTAGCGCCGCGGAGACTGTCGTAACGTCCTGACAGGTTCAGACAATGACCTTTGTGATGGCCGGGAGTTCAGGGTGTGAGCCGGGCGGTGACGACGACGAGGTGCTCCTCGTTGCCGCCCGATGTAACCCGGCTGCCTTCGCGGAGCTCTACGACCGGCGATACAAGAGAGTCCTGGGCTTCTTCTATCGCAGGATCCTTTGCCCACACACCGCCGCCGAGCTCACGGCCGAGACGTTCGCGCAGGCCTGGGCGAGCAGATCCCGGTTCGATCCTTCCGAGGGCATGGCCATGGCCTGGGTGATGGGGATCGCTGGCAACCTGTACCGAAACTGGCTTCGACGTGGCGTCGTAAGCGACAGGGCCCGGCGCCGCTGGGGCATAACCACCCCGATGCTGGTCGAGGAGGACCTGGAGAAGATCGAGGCGCTCGTTGACCTCACGGCACTGAGAACAGGTCTCATCGAAGCGCTGGCAGAACTCTCACCCAAACTACGAGAGGCGGTTTTGCTGCGAGTCGCCTTAGATCTCCCCTATGAAGCAGTTGCCACAGAGCTTGGCTGCTCCGTCGGCGCAGCCCGGGTGCGCGTTTCCCGTGGTCTTGATCGCCTGTTTGTGAGTCTGGACAACCGTCCATGAGCAGCCCGTTTGAGCGCTCCCTACGAGAGCAACTACTGGCAGCGGCACATCGAGGGCCTCGGCCTCGCCGAAAGCGGTGGATCCTCGGAGCCGTTGGAGGTGTGATCGCCACGATGGTCGCCGCCTTGGCCCTCTTCGACCCGAGCCCGGCCGCAGCTGATGTCGAGATCACCGTCGAGAACGGTCGAGTTGAGGTCCTGCTGACTGACCTCACCTCAACACCCGAGGATGTAGGTCAAGCGTTCACCGATGCTGGTCTCGATGCCCGTATCGAGGGTCTCCCGGCTGGACCATCGAACGTGGGTCGGTTTGTGCAAGTCCGAATTGAGGGAGGTGACCTACAGCCCATCGAACGCATCGAGGAAGGCAAGACCGCCTTCATGGGCTTCTCCTTGCCCGAAGACTGGAATGGCACCCTGGTCATCTCCCTCGGTCGTCCTACCAACAACGCCGAGCCGTACGCCGTGGCCTCGGATGCCTTCGCCACTGGAGAACCTCTGCACTGCGGCGATGTACTCGCTCGGACGATCGGGGAGTCCGTCGACCGACTTGACGGTCTGTCGGTAAGAGTCCAGCCGCTGAATGAAGGATCGCTGGTGCCCCCGATCCCGCTCGACGCCCTAGACCTCGCGAAGTACGGGGCTTGGTACGTCATTTCGGGCAGTGCGCTGTCGCAGGATGAAGTTCTCCTCCAACTCCAGATTGATTTGCCGCCAGCAACGCTGGGGGAGGCGGAATGCTAGTGAACCTCGACGAGCGGCCAGAAGCGAACGACTCCCATTGGGTGCGCATCGACGTCTGCTCGGTGGTGGTTCGTCTGGCGCTCACCTATGTCG
>JBDSUN010000338.1:0-19413 GCA_039927735.1 Acidimicrobiales bacterium
ACATGTCTCGACGCATGCACGCGACCAGGGGGGATTCTCTGGCCAGATGAACCCGGGCGACCACCGCGGCTTCTCGGGGTTTGACGAGCACCACTCACATCACCCGACGATCGGCCAGGTGCCAGCAACGAGTGCCGAGCACGAGGGGACGTCGCCATGATGTGGTTCGACGGAGGTTGGGGCTGGATGTGGCTGGCGATGATGCCGATGATGGCGCTGATGTGGGCGCTGATCGCCCTGGTGCTCATCCCCTGAACACGCAACGGAACGGACCGGGCGCCATCACCGCTCGAGCGGCTCGACGGGCGCCTCGCCGCCGGCGACATCAGCGTGGACGAGTACCGCACCCGGCGGACCGAGCTCGAGCACCGTTCATGACCAGCCGCTCGCGGTGGAGGCTGGCCGCAGCGGTGCTCGCGGTCGGGCTCACCTTCGCTGCCTGCGTGGGCAGCGACTCATCGGACCGTGATGCCGGCACGACATTGCGTGACAGCGGTGCGCAGATGCGCGACAGCGGCCAGATGATGACGGACAGCGGCCAGCAGATGCGTGACAGCGGGCAGTCGATGATGGACGCCGGTCAGGCGATGATGGACCAGGGCGAGTCCTCGGGTGACCGCGACATGACCGCGCAGGGACGTCAGATGATGACCGACGGCCAGACGATGATGGGCACCGGTCAGGAGATGATGGGCCAGGGCGAGACCATGATGGGCAACGGGCAAGGAATGATGGCCACGGGCAGCGGAATGATGGGGAACCGCTAGACCGCTCGGGCTCGTTACCCCCGGGCGCAGGGCGCCCCGTCGGCTCGTTCTTGGGCTGTCCAGCCGGGCTGGTCGGTCGGCACGGCGGAGACGAGGCGGTCCACATCGGCCAACGATGTCGAGAGGCCGGCGCTGGCGCGGACGGCGCCGGGGATCGTCCGGCGGTCACCGACGGGTGGTGTTGCGGCAGAAGATGGCCACGTCGCCGCAGTCCTCCGTCCGCCTTGCGAAGGCCAACGCCGCCCGCCTAGCTGGGCAGGAACTCCGCGACCCGTTGCGCCACGGCGGGCAGGGCGCTGGTGGAGGCGGCGGCGTCGAGGTTGAGGTACGGCCGGGCGACGCCGTCGAGGCACGGAACTCGTTGGTCGTCTCCGACCAGGGCAGTGGGAAGGGTGCGCCGCAGGTCGCCCACGTCACCATCCTCCTGCATCGCCCGCGATGCTGCGCTCACCGGGAAGGGTGGGACCGCTCAGGTCCGGGTGAGCACGACCTTGAGGGCGCCGGTGTCGGCGGGACGGGCGAAGACGTCGTAGGCCTCGTCGAACTGGTCGAGGGTGAAGTGGTGGGTCACGAACCGCTCGGCGTCCACCTGGTGACCCTGCGCCAGCTTCAGCAGCGTCGGCGTCGAGTAGGTGTCGACGAGGCCGGTGGTGATGGTGACGTTGCGGATCCAGAGCTCCTCGAGGTGCAGCGTGACGGGCTGGCCGTGGACTCCGATGTTGGCGATGTGACCGCCGGGGCGGGCCAGCTGGGTGGCGAGCTCGAAGGTGGCCGGCACGCCCACGGCTTCGATGGCGACATCGGCACCGAGGCCGCCGGTGAGCTCACGGACGACCGCGAGGGCGTCCTCCCGGCTGTTGTTGATCGTGATGTCGGCGCCGAACTGCTTGGCGGCCTCGAGGCGGGTGTCGGCGAGGTCGATGGCGATGACGTGGGCCGGGCTGAAGAGCCGGGCGCCCATGATGGCCGAGAGGCCGATGGGGCCAGCGCCGACGACGGCGACGACGTCACCGGGGCGGACCTGGCCGTTGAGCACCCCGACCTCGTAGCCGGTGGGCAGGATGTCCGCCAGCATGAGGATCTGCTCGTCGGTGACACCGGCGGGGATGGCGTAGGTCGAGGTGTCGGCGAAGGGGACTCGCACGTACTCGGCCTGGGTGCCGTCGATCTTGTGGCCGAGGATCCAGCCACCGCCGCCGACGCACTGCCCGTAGGCGCCCTCGCGGCAGTAGCGGCACGAACCGCAGGCGGTGACGCAGGAGACGAGGACCCGGTCGCCGACCTTGACGTTCTTCACGCCGGCGCCGATCGAGTCGACCGTGCCGACGGCCTCGTGGCCCAGGATCCGCCCGTCGGTCACGGCGGGGACGTCACCCTTGAGGATGTGCAGGTCAGTGCCGCAGATGGTGGTGGCGTCGACTCGGATGACGGCGTCGGTGTCGTCGATGATGACAGGCATCGGGACGTCCTCCCAGGCCTTCTGGCCGGGACCGTGATACACGACTGCGCGCATTGGCTTCTCCTCTGGTTGTGGCTGCTGCTCTCATCATGCGGATCGGGTGGACCGGCGAATAGGGCCCCTTGCCCCGATCCAGAGGGACCTTTGGTCCTATCTCTGGGCGTCTGCTGCGGAGCAGGGTTGGCCCATGACCGCTCGGATCGTGATCCTCGTCTTCACCTGGCCACGGGCCGATACGACGACGTCGTGACGACCTCAAGGAACACGGCCCGGATGCTGCGGAGCCTGCGCGCCTGAGACCCCATACCAGCTACCCCCGGGGGTAGGTCGCATACCCCTCGGGGTATAAGTAGGCTGGTCGGCATGGAGCTTCCCGAGGACACGATCGCCGATCTGATTCGCCGCCTACGTCGAGTCGAAGGCCAGGTGCGGGGCATCCAGCAGATGCTCAGCGAAGGCCGGGACTGCCGTGATGTCGTGACCCAGATGTCGGCGGCCAACAAGGCCCTCGAGCAGGCGGGCTTCAGGCTCGTGGCCGCCGGACTGACCTGGTGCCTCGAGGACCCGGAGCGGTCCGCCGCCGAGGGCTACGACATCGCCGACGTCCAGAAGATGTTCACCAAGCTGGCCTGACGGCCCTCGTCGAGCCTCGACCCGAAACGAGCGGCCGCCGTCCGGGAAGGGTCGCTAGGACCGGTCGCCCATCACCAACGCCGCGCTGATCATGATCGTGGGGTTCGTCGCCTTCGGAGTCACCTTCCCGCATCTCCCTCTCCCACTGAAGCGAAAGGAACCGACCATGCCCTCCACCTTGTACTTCCGCCAGTACGACCTCGCCTGCCTCTCGCTGTACAGCTACCTGATCGGAGACACGACCACCGGCCGGGCCGTGGTCGTGGACCCCCAGCGCGACATCAGCGAGTACCTCGTCGACGCCGATGCCCAGGGGCTGCAGATCGAACGGATCCTCGAGACCCACTTCCACGCCGACTTCCTGTCCGGGCACCTCGAGCTCGCCGGGGCGACCGGCGCCGCCATCTCCTACGGCGACGTCGCCGAGCCCGACTTCCCGATCGAACCGCTGGCCCACGGCCAGCAGCTCTCCCTCGGCGAGGTCACCCTGGAGATCCGCCACACCCCCGGCCACACCCCCGAGAGCATCAGCATCGTCGTCTACCCGGCCGCCGCTGCCGAGCCGTGGGCGGTCCTCACCGGCGACGCCCTCTTCATCGGCGACGTCGGCCGGCCCGACCTGCTCACCTCCGTCGGCCGCAGCGCCGAGAGCCTCGCCCGCGACCTCTTCCACTCGCTGCGAGAGCAGCTCCTGACGCTGCCCGACACGACCCTCGTCTACCCCGCCCACGGCGCCGGTTCGGCCTGCGGCAAGAACCTGTCCACCGCCGCGTCCTCCACGATCGGTGAGCAGCGTGAGTCCAACTACGCCCTCGCCCCGATGACCGAAGACCAGTTCGTCGAGGCCGCCACCGAGGGGCAGGGGGTCGCTCCGCTGTACTTCGCCTTCGCGGCTGACGCCAACAAGCGCGAGCGCGCTCTCCTCGACGACCACCAAGCCCCCCTTCAGCGCTCGGTCGACGAAGCCCTCGAGCTCGCTCGGACCGGTGCCGTGCTGGTCGACACCCGAGCCCCGGAGTCCTTCGCTTCGGGCCATCTCCGCGGGTCGATCAACGTCGGCCTCGACGGCCGCTTCGCCGAGTACGCCGGCGACGTGGTCCGCCCCGGCCAACAGGTCGTGCTCCTCGGTGATGCCGGCCGCGGCACCGAAGCCAAGGTTCGCCTGGCCCGCATCGGCTTCGACGCCGTCGCCGGCGAGGTTCCCGACATCGAAGCCGAGCTCGCCGCCCGGCCGGACCTCGCCACCTCCGCCCGCCGCCTCCCGGCCGCCGACGTCGCCGCCTGGCTGGCCGATGAGCCCGATCTCCAGATCGTGGACGTCCGGAACTCTGGTGAGGTCAAGGTCAGCGGGGCCGTCCCCGGGGCCCGCAACCTGCCGCTGCCCCAGCTCCTCGACCACCTCGGCGACCTCGACCCCGACCGCCCCACCGTCGTGTACTGCGCCGGCGGCTACCGCTCCTCGGTCGCCGCGTCCACCCTCACCGCCCACGGGTTCACCCGAGTCGCCGACCTCATCGGCGGCTACGCCGCCTGGCTCACCCACACCAACACCCACCCCCAGGAGACCTGAAGCTTGCGCGCCCTGCTGGCGTCCCCCCTCGGGTTCCTCATCGGGCTCTCCCTCGGCGCCTTGGGCGGCGGCGGGTCCATCCTCGCCGTCCCCATCCTCGTCTACGCCGCCGGGCAGGACCCCAAGGCCGCCACCGCCACCAGCCTCCTCCTGGTCGGCTCCGCCTCGCTGGTCGGCATCGGCCCACACTGGCGGGCCGGACGCGTCCGGATCGGCACCGGGCTCGTGTTCGGGCTCACCGGTGTCGCCGGGTCCCTGGGCGGCTCCGCCCTCAACCACCGCCTCGATCCCGACGTCCTGCTCCTCGGCTTCGCCGGGCTCGTCTGCGTTGCCGCCTGGCGCATGCTCACCGGCTGCCCCACCTGCACCAACGTCGGCGAGGCAGGAGAGCTCACCGACCGTCCCGGATCCACGATGACCATTTCCCGCCGGCGCATCGACACCCGAACCGTGCTCACCGTCCTGATCGCCGGGACCGCCGTCGGGTTCCTCACCGGACTCTTCGGCGTCGGCGGCGGCTTCGTCATCGTCCCCGCCCTCGCCCTCGGCCTCAAGCTGCCCATGCCCCAAGCCATCGGCACCTCGCTCCTCGTCATCGCCATCAACTCCGCCGTCGCCCTCACCACCCGCCTCGCCACCACCACCATCGACTGGCACATCACCCTCCCGTTCACGGTCGCCGCCATCGCCGGGGTCCTCTCCGGCGGCAAGGTCGCCAACCGCCTCGACCCCGAACGCAGCCTCCGATGGTTCGCAGCGCTCCTCGTCGCCGTCGCCGCGTACACCGCCATCCACGCCACCTCCGCCCTCGCTGCCTGACGACCCATCAAGGACCAACCCCGCCCCGGCTTCATGTCCAGCACCCGCCGGCCGCGCCACCCCCGTGATCGCCGGTCTCGTCCTCCGCGCTGCGGGGATCCTCCGCGGCGACGCCGGCTACGTCATCGCCGCCGTCGGTCTCGTCCCCCTCGCCGCCGCCGCCGACATCTGCTCGTTCGCAACCCTCGGGCGGATGCCCTTCACCAGCAAGGGGTTCTGCGAGGCGGCCAACCAGCGGTGACCGACCGCGAGGCTGGCTGCTCATCGCCGCCCAGTTCGCGCTCCTCGGCATCCTCGTCACCGCGCCGACGGGCACCGTCTGGTCGCTCCCCGACGCGGCCCGAACACTGGACACAGAGCGGCGCTCGGTTGCGAAACACCCGGGAGGTCTTCGACGACGTGGCCAAGCTGCGTCAGCAGCTCGCGTCGAACTGCCCTCGTGGCTTGGAACGCACCCTCGAGCGCTGCCGCCGGTGTTGGTGCAGGGTGTGAGCTGCACGTACGACCGTGCCGGAGTCGCCTCGGAGGATCGCTGCTGCGTTGCCGAGGGCGCCGATGGCACCGAGGCTGCCGCCGGAGTCGACGAAGCTGCAGACCGCTTCGATCTTGGGGCCCATCGAGCCGACGGCGGCGTCGATGCCGCGGAGGTCGTCGGCCGTCGTCTCGTGGATGGGACGGGCGGACGGGGTGGCCCAGTCGGCGTAGACGGCGTCGACGTCGGTGAGGAGGAGCAGGGCATCGGCCTGGAGCCGGGTGGCGAGCAGGGACGCGGAGTGGTCCTTGTCGATGACCGCCTCGACCCCTCGGAGGCCGTCATCGCCATCGGGGACGACCGGGATGCCGCCGCCGCCGGCGCAGATGACCACGATGCCGTGGTCGACGAGCAGGCGGATGGTGTTGAGCTCGACGATCTGGCACGGCTTCGGCGAGGGGACGACACGGCGCCAGCCGTCGCCGTCGGGGTGCAGGGTCCAGTCCCGGGAGGTGCGGAGGAGGTCCGCTTCGTCGCGGCCGTAGACGGGTCCGATGGGCTTGGTGGGGGTGAGGAAGGCGGGGTCGAGGGGGTCGACGACGACTTGGGTGAGGAGGCAGGCGAGCCGGTCGCGGTCGAGGTGGCGGCCGAGCTCCTGCTCGAGGAGGTAGCCGACCATGCCCTCGGTCTCGGCGTCGAGGATGTCGAGGGGGTACGGCATGGTCGGGGTGTAGGCCTCGTTCTGGAGGGCGAGGAGGCCGACCTGGGGGCCGTTGCCGTGGGTGACGATCACCTGGTGGTCCTCGGCGAGCTCGGCGATGGCCGCCGCAGCGGTCTTGAGGTTGGCTCGTTGCACCGCGGCGTCGAGCGGTTCGCCCCGGCGGATCAGGGCGTTGCCGCCGAGGGCGACGACGACTCTCACGAGGTCACGGCGGTGGCGGCACCGTCGAGCTGGCCGAGGACGAGGGCGGTGAGCAGGGCCTGAGCCGTGTGCATGCGGTTCTCGGCTTCGTCGAAGACGACAGAGTGGGGTCCGTCGATGACCTCGGCGGAGACCTCTTCGCCGCGGTGGGCGGGCAGACAGTGCATGAACAGCGCGTGAGGGCTGGCTTCGGCCATCACGGCGGCGTTGACCTGGTATGGCCGGAGGTCCTTGGCGCGAAGAGCCTTCTCGTCCTCGCTCACACCCATGGAGAGCCACACGTCGGCGTAGACCGCGTTCGCGCCGGCGGCGGCGAGGAGGGGATCGTGCGTCACCGTGACCCTCGAACCGGACCGCTGCGCGAGGTCCTCGGCGACAGCCCTGACTTCGGGGTCGGGTTCGTAGCCGACCGGAGTGGCGACGGAGATGTCTACTCCGGCGAGGGCGCAGGCCTCCATGAGGCTGTGGGTGACGTTGTTGCCGTCGCCGAGGTAGGCGACCTTGAGGCCGCGGAGCTCCCCGAAGCGCTGCCGCAGCGTGAGCAGGTCGGCGAGGGCCTGGCAGGGGTGGTGGCCGTCGGTGAGGGCGTTGATTACCGGGATGGTTGCGGCGGCGGCAAAGCGTTGCACGTCGTCGTCGGCGAAGGTGCGGATGACGAAGGCGCGGGCGTAGCGGCTCACCACCTGAGCGGTGTCCTCGATGGTCTCGCCCCGGCCCAGCTGGAGCTCGCTCGGGCCGACGACCTCGGGCACGCCCCCGAGGTGGCTGATCGCTGAGCCGAACGACAGCCGGGTCCGGGTGGAGGGCTTGGCGAAGTAGGTGATGACGGTATCGCCGCCGAGGAGGTCGGCGTTGGCGTGGGGGTCCGAGCGCACCTGCTCGCTCAGCACCAACAGGTGCTCGAGATCGGCGGGGCTCAGGTCGGCGATGCGGAGGAGGTCCTTCATGGGTTCGGGTCCGTTCAGATCGGGTCGCGGTTGGTGGGGCAGCTCATGCAGCGGGGCCCGCCGCGCCCCCGGCCGAGCTCGCTGCCGGCGATGGTGATGACCTCGACACCGGCCTTTCGGAGCTTGGTGTTGGTGTCGACGTTGCGTTCGTAGGCGACGACGACGCCGGTCCGTATCGCGAGGACGTTGTTGCCGTCGTCCCACTGCTCCCGTTCGGCCTCGTACTCGTCGCCGCCGGTGGTCAGGACCTCGAGATCGTCGATGCCCAGGGCCTCGGCGATCGGGGTGAGGACGTCGGGCTGGGCAGACACGACAAGGTCGCCAGGCTCCTCGCCAGCAGTGATGGTCCAGGCCCGGAGGTCGTCCACGACGCCGGGGAAGGTGATGAAGGTCTCGGGGCGGACCATGGTCATGACGGTGTCGAGGTGCATGTAGGCCCGGGCCACCGGGAGGGCGACGGGGATGACGGTGGTGACGTCGTCGTCGGCGAGCAGTCGACGGGTGATCGCTTCGACGGCCTGCGGGGTGCTGCGCTGGCCCATGCCGATCATCACTGCGCCACGGCCGATCACCAGGACGTCGCCGCCCTCGATCGTGGCGGTGCCCCAGCGATGGTCCGCGCCGCCGTAGAGCGGTGTGAGGTCCTCCGGTCCGAACGCGGGGTGGAACCGGTAGATCGCCTCGACGTTGGCGGCCTCCCGCTGGCGGGCGGGCAGCGCCATCGGGTTGATGGAGACACCGCCGTAGACCCAGCACGAGGTGTCACGCGTGAACATGTGGTTCGGGAGCGGCGGGAGCACGAAGCCGTGGGGTCCGCCCACCTCCACCCGCAGGCTGACCGGCGAGCTGGCCGGGAGCTCCCCGGCGGTCAGCCCACCGATGAGGTGCGCGGCGGTGGTGGCCGGGTCGGCCGAGTCGAGGAAGTCGCGGACGGCGACGGCGAGGTCACGGCCCAGGTCCTCCTCGGCGACCGCCCGGTCGAGGAGCCAGGCCCGAGCCCGGTCGTCCTTCATCGTCTCGGCGAGCAGGTGCCCGATGTCGAGGACCTCGACGCCCTGGTCGCGCAGGAGGTCGGTGAAGGCGTCGTGCTCCTGGCGGGCCCGCCGCACCCAGATCACGTCATCGAAGAGCAGGTCACGGCAGTTGGACGGGGTGAGCCGGCGCAGCTCCAAGTCGGGGCGGTGCACGAGCACCTGGCGGAGGACGCCGACTTCAGAAGCCACGTGGCAGGTCGTCATGGGACCCACCCTGCGCCACTGCACCCGTGTTCCGTAGGGCCGAAGGTCCCGTGCAGGACCGTCCATCGGCCCTACACCCCGGACGGGGGTCGGCTCAGGCCTCGGGTTCGTGGTGCTGGCGGCGCTCGGAGAGCCGGGCGGCGTAGGCGGCGGCCTCCGAGCGCCGGCTCATCCCGAGCTTGGAGAGCACGTTGGAGACGTAGTTCTTGACGGTCTTCTCCGCGAGGAACATCTGCTCCCCGATCTGGCGGTTGGTCATGCCCTCGGCGATCAGGTCCAGGATCTTGCGTTCCTGCTCCGTGAGGCCCGCCAGCGCGTCGGGCTCGGCCGGCTTGCGCAGGCGCTCCAGGATCCGACTCGTCAGGGATGGATCGAGGAGCGACTCGCCCGCCGCCACCCGCCGCACGCCGTCGAGCAGGTCGGTCCCGCGCATCTGCTTGAGCGCGTAGCCAGCGGCGCCGGCCATGATGGCGGCGAAGAGCGCCTCGTCCTCTGCAAAGGAGGTGAGCATCAGGCAGGCGATCTCGGGGTGCTTGGACCGGATCTCTCGGCACACCTCGATCCCGTCCCCGTCGGGCAAGCGAACGTCGAGGATGGCCACGTCGGGGCTGGTGGCGGGGATCCGGCCGTAGGCCTCCTCGGCGGTGCCGGCTTCGCCGACCACGTCGATGTCGTCCTCGGCCTCGAGGAGCTCGCGGAGCCCGCGGCGGACGATCTCGTGGTCGTCGAGGAGGAACACCCGGATCGTCATGGGTGCAGTCTGCCGTGGTTCGCCGTTCCGGGCGGTCTTCACCCCCGTAGGGTTCGGAGATGCCTGAGGCGGCCAACCCGCAGCGCCTGCACGACCTCCTCGATGCCGTGCTGGTGCTCGGGTCGGACCTCGACGCGTCCTCGATGCTGCGACGGATCGTGGAGGCGGCGGTCGGCCTCGTCGACGCCCGGTACGGTGCCTTGGGGGTCCTCGACGACACCGGGACGCGCTTGTCGGAGTTCATCACGGTCGGCATGGACGACCGCCTCCATGCCGAGATCGGTGACCTGCCCCAGGGCCTGGGGATCCTGGGCCTCCTGATCGTGGACGCCGAGCCGTTGCGGCTACCGGACCTGAACCTGCACCCCGACAGCTTCGGCTTCCCGCCCCATCACCCGCCGATGCGCTCGTTCCTTGGCGTCCCGATCCGCGTTCGGGGCGAGGTGTTCGGCAACCTGTATCTCACGGACAAGACCAGTGCGGAGGTGTTCACCGGCGCCGACGAGGAGCTGGCGGTCGGGCTCGCCGCTGCTGCCGCGGTGGCGATCCAGAACGTGCGCCTCCAGACGATCGTGCAGCGACTGGCTCTGGTGGAGGACCGTGAGCGAATCGCTCGTGACCTGCACGACACGGTCATCCAGCGCCTGTTCGCCACCGGTCTGTCGCTGCAGGGAACCGCTCGGATCGTCAGGGACGACGCGGTGGCGCATGCCCGCATCGAAGCTGCCGTTGACGATCTCGACCTGACCGTGAAGCACATCCGCTCGGCCATCTTCGGTCTGGAGTCCGGCGGCCCCGCGCCGAGTGGGCTGCGCGACCGGGTGCTCAACCTGTGTCGAGACACTGCAGCGACCCTTGGTTTCGAACCGCTGTGCCTCTTCGACGGGCCTGTTGACAGCGGCGCCGCGGACGATCTCGCCGTCGAGCTGCTCGCCACACTGCGGGAGGCGCTCAGCAACGTTGCGCGGCACGCCTACGCGACCGCGGTGCGGGTGGAGGTGGCCGTCACGGACCACGTCACGTTGCTGGTCCACGACGACGGAGTGGGCCCACCGGCACCTGATGCGGCGCGCGGTCACGGGCTCAAGAACATGGAGGCTCGGGCCGTCCACCGGGGTGGCCGGTTCGACCTGCGGGCGGGTGAACCCGTAGGCACGGTGCTCGAGTGGCAGGTGCCGCGGAGCTAGGGGATGACGACCACGGGGCAGCGCGAGTGGTGGGCCACCTGGTGGGTGACCGATCCGATGAGCAGGCCGGTGAAGCCACCGAGGCCTCGGCCCCCGACGACGACAAGATCAGCACCCACTGAGCGCTCGAGGATGATCCGGGCCGGGCCTCCTTCCGCGGTGATGCGGGTGATCGGGCCGGGGAGGCCCGTGAGGTCTTGGGCCTCGAGGGCATCGTCGAGCACCTCCTCGGCGGCCTTTCGGTAGATCTCTGGATCGATGATCGGGGCGGCGTAGGGATAGGCGTAGCTGTAGGGCGAGGGCCAGGCGTGGACCACGTCGACGGGCGCGTGGCGGAGGCGGGCTTCGTCGAGGGCCCAGCCCAGCGCCCGGCGGGATGCGGCGGATCCGTCGATGCCGACGACGACCCGGCCGGTGGCCGGGCTCGGGTCGACTGGAGCGCCGACGATCGCCACGGCACAGCTGGCGTGGTGGAGGCAGGCCTGGCTCACCGAGCCCAGGAGGAGGCTGCGGAACGCGCCAAGCCCGCGAGTGCCGACGACGAGCAGATCCGAAGAGGCCGACGCCTCCGTCAGGACCGGCCCGGCCTGGCCGTAGACGACTCGGCGGAAGACGGGCACCGTCGGTTCTGTGCCCCGAGCGCCGTCGACGATCTCGTCGAGCGCTGCGAGCGCGTCGGTCTCGCCGTAGCTCGGGTCGAACTGGCGGCCGACCACCGAGTGCTGCTGGTCGAAGAACCCCCACGCCAGCACGGCCGTGACGGTCCAGCTCCTCAGCTCGGCCTCGCGAGCCGCCCAGTGGAGGGCGGCGACGGCGCCGACGGAGCGGTCGACGCCCACGGTGATGGTTCCCATGCTGGCACTGTCTCAGCCGGCGCCTGATGACGGACAGGGCCGAGCGGCCCACTTGGTCGGGACCTTCGGCCCTCCCGCACGGGGACCACCATCGCCGACGCCTCGATCCACCTCGACCTGCCTCCGTCGCCGCCGAACCGGCGGGTCGAGCGACCCTCAGAGCCAGTCGCGGCGGCGGAAGCTGAGGAACAGGCCGCCCGACAGCATAACCACGAGCGCCCCGGAGAGCGCGACGCCGGACGTCTCGCCGGAGCCTGGGTAGGGGACGTTCATCCCGTAGTAGCCGGTGATGAGGGTGGGCACGGCGATGATGGCCGCCCAGCTGGTGACCTTCTTCATGACCAGGTTCTGTCGGTAGTCGCGCAAGCTGAGGTTGGTCTCGACGATGGTGGCCACGAGGTCCCGCAGCGCATCGGTGGACTCACTGACGCGCAGGATGTGGTCGTAGACGTCCTGGTAGTAGGGGTAGAGGCGCTCCGGGACCGCGGCGTGCTCACGGCGCATGAGACCGCTGACGGCCTCCCGCATGGGAACGACGAGCCGGTGGAACCGGACCAGCGCCCGGCGCATCTCGAACCAGTGCCGCTGTTGGGTGGGGTCGAGGGGTTGTTCGGCAAAGATTCCCTCGCTGATCTCGTCATAGAAGTCATCGAAGCCCTGCAGCGTGTCGAAGTAGCCGTCGACGACCTGGTCGAGCAGGCCGTAGAGCAGGAAGCTCACGCCGTGGGCGGCCAGGTCCGGCGACCGGTCCCAACGGTGCAGCACCACGTCGATGGGGAACTCGTCGTCCTTGCGAACGGTGATCAGCCAGCGCGGGTTGATGAAGGCGTCGATCTCGGTCTCCTCGAGCCCGTCCCCGGCGTCGTTGATCCGGACGGCGTGACAGGACAGGAACAGGTGGCTCTCGTAGTGGTCGACCTTGGGCCGCTGGTGGGGTTCGAGGGCGTCTTCCACGGCGAGCTCGTGAAGGCCGACCTCGCCGGCCAGCTCGTCGAGCTGGGCCTTTGTCGGCCCGCAGAGGTCCACCCAGACGATGGTGTCGGGCTCCTCGAGGTAGTCGGAGATCTGCGCCAGCGCGAAGTCCTCGGCCTCGAGGACCCCGTGGCGGTACACCCGGGTCCTGGCGCCGGGGGCGCGGTCTCGTGCGATCGCAGGGTCGTCCTGGGTGGTGGCCACTGGCACTGATGGTGGCCTGATCGCCGAGCGCGGGGTAGAGCCGTTTGGGGCTCGGCCCGTGGGACCTTTGGCCCTACTGCGGTCTGGCCTGGTCGTGGACGCTGGCCCAGGCAGGGCGAGGGCCCCGCTCCACCGAGAGGAGACCGACCCATGGCGACGATCGTCCAACCGGACCGCACGGCCCCACCGACGCCCACCGATCCGGAAGCCGGTGCCCGCCAAGGCGGCGGCAAGCTCGGGCTGTCGTCGGCGACGGCGTTGGTGGTGGGCAGCATCATCGGCACGGGTGTGTTCACGATGCCCGCGGTCCTGGCCGGCGCCGGCACCAGCTCCATCGTCACGCTCGGCGGCATCGGGGTCGGGGCGCTCCTGCTGGGCCTGATGTTCGGGCAGCTGACCAAACGGGTGCCCAACAGCGAAGGTGGCCTCTACGCCTACACCCGCCACGAGTTCGGCGACTTCGCCGGGTTCCTCACCGCCTGGTGCTACTGGATCACCTGCTGGGCCGGGAACGCCGCCATCGTCGCCTCCTGGGTCCTCTACGTGCAGTCGTTGTTCGGCATCGACAACCCGACCGCGTGGGTGAGCTTCGGCATCGCGCTCACCGGTCTCTGGATCCCCGCCATCATCAACCTCGTCGGCGTCCGCCAGATGGCCCTGTTCCAGAACATCACCGTCGTGCTCAAGTTCCTTCCGCTCCTGCTGATCGCGGTGGTGGGCTGGTTCTTCGTGTCCACGGCCAACTTCGGCCCGTTCAACGCCTCTGGCGGGAGCCTCTACGACGCCGTCAACCTCGCTGCGGGCGTGGCGCTGTTCTCCTTCATCGGTGTCGAGTGCGCGTCGATCGCCGCCGGGCGGGTAGAGAACCCGCGGGTCAACGTGGGCCGGGCCTCGGTCATCGGTACCGCCGCCAGCGGACTCCTGTACGTCGCCGTCACCGCCGTGGTGATGGGCCTCGTCCCCCACGACGAGCTTGTCGAGGACGGCGCGCCCTTCGTCGCCGCCTTCAACGCCATGTTCAGCGCCGGCTGGGTGGGCAAGGCCGTCGCCCTGGTGGCCGTCGTCTCCGGCCTCGGTGCCCTCAACGGCTGGACCATGGTCACCGCCGAGATGCCCTTCGCCGCCGCCAAGGACGGTCTGTTCCCGCGGTCTTTTGCCAGGGTCAACCGGCATCAGGTGCCGTGGTTCGGCGTCATCGTCTCGACCATCGTCGCCTCCCTCCTGATGGCCTGGAGCTACAGCGGCGCCACCGGCCTCAAGGTGTTCACCTACCTCGTGTACCTGTCGGTGGTCACAGTGGCGATCCCCTACTTCCTGTCTGCGTGCGCGCAGCTCACCTACCTGGTCTCGCGGCGCCGGGTCGTCCAAGGTCGGGCCCTGGTCCGGGACCTGGCCATCTCGGTCGTCGGTGGGATGTTCTCCCTCTGGGTGACCTTCGCCTCCGGCTACCAGTCCGTCTACCAGGCCATGCTCCTGCTCCTGCTCGGCATCCCGCTCTACGGGCTCCTCAAGGCCCAGCGCGAGCGGGCGGGTCAGGTGGCCGAGCCCATCGATGCCCCGCCGACGCTCGTGGACGTCCCGTGAGGGGTAGATCAGGAGATCGCCACGCGTCGGACGAGCCGCGCCGTGGCTAGCTCCGGCCCGCCCACGCGCGCCCACGAGCGCTGCTCACAGTGTGGCTTCGACGGCTCCCGCTACGACGATCCCGAGCTCCTCGATGCCATCCGCGCCCTCATCCCGCAGTGGCAGGAGCTGCTCACCTCCGCCGGACCGGAGCTGCGTGACCGGCCACAACCGGAGGTGTGGTCTGCCTTCGAGTACGCCGCCCACAGCCGGGACATCACCGCGCTGCACGTCTTTGGCGTGATGGCGGCGCTCCAGGAGGACGAACCCGTTGTCGGCGACATCGGCGACGACGTCATCCAGAGCGCCGCCGATGCCTACGGCGGCGAGCACCTGCTCGACGTGCAAGGCGGACTCACCGCCGAGCTCGCCGGACTCGCCGATCGAGCAGCCGCCGCGGCGCCCGGTGCCTGGTCACGGGGGCTGATCATCACCGGGACACGGATGGACGTGCGGGCGCTGCTCGAGCACGCACTGCACGACTCCACCCACCACGTGGCCGACGTCGAGCGAGGCCTCAGCCAGCTCCGCCGCTGAGCGGGTCGGTGCCCTGGACGCCGCCCGCCGCCTATGCGCCGGTGGTGGCCCACGAGTGCAGGGCAGACACGCAGTTGGCTCGTTCGAAGGCGCTCGGGTCATCGACGGTCGCCTGGGTGGCGCTACCGCGAAGCTGGGTCACGGATGTGTAGTCGTGGGCCTCCATCCAGGCCGTCAGGTCGTCCTCGACGGTGCGCAGGTGCCCGGCGCCGTGCTGGAGGAGGGCGGACGTGAGCATCGCCACATCGGCGCCCACCATGAGGGCCTTCACGACATCCGTGCCGGAGTGGACGCCGGAGGTGGCGGCCAACGACACCTCGGGGCCGAGCTGGGGTCGCAGGATGGCGATCCACCGGAGCGGGAGCCGGAGCTCCCAGGGGCGGCTGAGCTCGATCCGGTTGACGACGTCGAGCTGCTCGAGGTCGATGTCGGGTTGGTAGAAGCGGTTGAACAGCACGAGTCCATCGGCACCGGCATCGACCGTCTGCTGGGCGAAGCAGGCCAGGGACGAGTAGTGCGGGCTGAGCTTCACCGACAGCGGGATGCCCAGCGACGACCGCACGCTGCTCACCACCTCGAGGTCGGACGCCTCCACGTCGGTCGCCGTCCGGCGGGGGTCGGCGGCGACGCGGTAGAGGTTCAGCTCGAGGGCATCCGCCCCGGCCTCCTCGATCAGCTGAGCGTAGGTGGACCAGCTACCCGGGCTGGCGGCGTTCAGGCTGGCGATCACCGGTACCGACGCCTGCGCCTTGATGGCCTCCAGTCGAGCCAGGTATCGGTCGCTCACGCTGGGAAAGGCCTCGACGGTGGGGAAGTAGTCGAGCGCTTCGGCGCCATGCCCCGCGCCCACCTCCATCGACCGGTTGAGCTCGACATCCTCGTGGAGGATCTCCTCCTCGAACAGGGATGGCAGCACGAGGGCGGCCGCCCCGCCCTCTTCCACCATGCGGGCCGTGGCCGGCTCCGCGTTCATCGGGGAGGCGGAGGCGACCATGGGGGATCGCAGGTCGGGGCCGAGGTAACGGGTGGTGAGGTCGATCACGGTCGCTCGCCGATCTCCACGGGCTGCTCGTGCGGCACCGTGCGGTGCATGCCGGCGAGCTGCTCGTAGTAGCGCCACCGCTCGTCGGCGTCCGCCTGCAGGAGGTCGGAGAGGAGGTGCGCTCGCTCGGGGTCGGTGCGCTCGAGGATGGCGAAGCGTGCCTCGGCGGCCACGAAGTCCCGCACGGGGATCGACGGGGTGTGGGAGTCGGGGGTAAAGGGCTGCCCCTCCTCGCCCTCGCTCGGCCGGAACCGGTAGAGGGGCCAGTACCCGCTCTTCACGGCGTCCTTCTGGTGGGTCATCGAGGTCGCCATGTCGATGCCGTGGACGATGCACGTGCTGTAGGCGATCACGAGGGACGGACCGGGCCAGGCGTCGGCCTCGAGCAGGGCTTTGGTGGTCTGCAGCTCGTTGGCCCCCATCGAGATCTGGGCGACGTACACGTTGCCGTAGGCCCGGGCGATGGCCCCGAGGTCCTTCTTGCCGGTGCTCTTCCCGGCCGCCGCGAACTTGGCCACGGCCCCGCGCGGGGTGGCCTTCGACGCTTGCCCGCCGGTGTTGGAGTACGCCTCCGTGTCGAGCACCAAGACGTTCACGTTGCGCCCGGAGGAGAGCACGTGGTCGAGCCCGCCGAAGCCGATGTCGTAGGCCCAGCCGTCACCGCCGATGAGCCAGACGCCCTGGCGCACCAGGTTGCCGGCCACCGTCGCCAACCGCTCGGCGTCGCCGCCGCCGGCGGCCCCGAGATCCCGCAGCGAGGCTCGGAGGGCCTCGACGTGCTCCCGCTGCTCCGCCACCTGCTCCTCGGTGTCCTGCGGGTTCTCGAGGAGGGCCTGCACCAGGCGGTCCCCGAGGGCAGGCGCCAGCCGGGTGACGAGCTCACGAGCGTGGCGGCCCTGGGCATCGAGGCCCAGCCGCATCCCCAGCCCGAACTCGGCGTTGTCCTCGAACAGCGAGTTGCTCCAGGCGGGTCCTCTCCCCTCGGCGTTGGCTGACCAGGGCGTGGTGGGCAGGTTGGCGCCGTAGATCGACGAGCAGCCCGTGGCGTTGGCCACCAGCATGCGATCCCCGAACAGCTGGGTGACGAGCTTGAGGTACGGGGTCTCGCCGCAGCCGGCGCAGGCCCCGGAGAACTCGAACAGCGGCTGCAGCACCTGGGAGCCCTTCACCGAGTCGTGGGGGAGCAAGGACCGGTCGAGGGGCGCGATGGTGAGGAAGTGCTCCCACCGCGTGCGCTCGACGTCGCGGTGCTCCCCGGCCGTTCCATGTTGATGGCCTTGTGCCCCAGCGCCGTCTTGCTCTTGGCCGGGCACACGTCGACGCACACGCCGCAGCCCGTGCAGTCGTCCGGCGCCACCTGGATGGTGAGGAGGTGGTCGGCGAGATCCTTGGAGCGGAAGGCCTTGTGGGGGAAGTCCTCCGGGGCATCGGGCACGGCCTCGGGGGTGAACACTGTCATGCGGATGGCGGCGTGGGGGCAGACGATGGTGCACTTCCCGCAGTCGATGCAGATCTCGGGGTCCCAGATCGGGATCGACTTGGCGATGGCCCGCTTCTCGTACCTCGCTGTGCCACTGGGGAAGGTGCCGTCGACCGGCAGGGCACTGACCTGCAGCCGGTCGCCCTCCCCGGCCAGCAGGCGCGCCGTCACCTGGGTCACGAAGTCGGGCGCGTCGGCCGGCAGAGCCATCGCCATCGCCAGCGAGCGATCACTGCTCACCGCGTCGGGCAGCTCGACCCGGTGCAGCTCCGCCAGTGCGGTGTCGATGGCGGCGAAGTTGCGGTCGACCAGCGTGCGGCCGCGGCGCCCGTAGGCCTGCTCCACGGACGCCTTGATCCGCGTGATGGCCTCGTCGGCGGGCAGGACCCCGGAGAGCTGGAAGAAGCAGGGCTGCATCACCGTGTTGATCCGGGTGCCCATCCCGGCTGCCTGCGCGACCCTCTCGGCGTCGATGACCCACAGCGCGATGCCCTTGTCGAGCAGCTGCTGCTGGATCTCGAGGGGCAGGTGGCCCCACACCTCGTCCGGTGGGTACGGGCTGTTCAGCAGGAAGGTGGCGTCGGGGCGAGCGTGCTCCAGCACCGGCATCTTCTCGAGCAGCCCGAACTGGTGGCACGCCACGAAGTCGGCGTCGTCGATGAGGTAGGTGGAGCGGATCGGCTCGGGGCCGAAGCGCAGGTGGGACACCGTCACCGAGCCGGACTTCTTGGAGTCGTACACGAAGTAGCCCTGGGCGAAGAGGCCGGTGGACTCGCCGATGATCTTGATCGAGCCCTTGTTGGCTCCCACCGTGCCGTCGGCGCCCAGGCCGTAGAACAGGGCTTGGACCTCGCCGGCCGGCCGAGGGTGGCGGAAGTCCGTGTCGATCGGGAGGCTGAGGTGGGTGACATCGTCGTAGATCCCCACCGTGAAGTGACGTTTGGGACGCTCGGCGCTGAGCTCGTTGAAGACCGGCTTGAGCATCGACGGGGTGACCTCCTTGGAGGACAGGCCGTAGCGACCACCGATCAAGCGAGGCGCCTGCTCGAAGGGCGGGGCGCCCCCGTCCATCGCCTCGGCGACGGCGGCCAGCACCGAGAGGTAGAGCGGTTCGCCGACGGCTCCGGGCTCCTTGGTGCGATCGAGCACGGCGATGGAGCGCACGGTGGGCGGCAGGGCCGCCACGAGCGCGTCGACGGGGAAGGGCTGGAACAGACGGATCTGCAGCATCCCCACCCGCTCCCCGGCGGCGATGAGGTCGTCGACGGTCTCCTCGAGGGCCCCGGCGGCCGAGCCCATGAGCACGATCACGCGGTCGGCGTCGGGGGCGCCGTGTAGTCCACCAGGCCGTACCGGCGCCCGGTGCGAGCGGCCAGCTCGTCCATCACGTCCTGCACGATCCCGGGGGTGGCCAGGTGGAAGGGGTTGCAGGCCTCCCGGGCCTGGAAGAACACATCCGGGTTCTGCGCCGTGCCCCGCACGGTGGGCGCCTCAGGGGTCAGGCCGCGACTCCGGAAGGCGGCGATGTCATCGTCTCGCAAGAGGCTGGCGATGTCGTCGTCGGCCAGCAGCGTGATCTTGTCGATCTGATGTGACGTCCGGAACCCGTCGAAGAAGTGCAGGAAGGGCACCCGGGAGCGGAGGGTGGCGGCGTGGGCGACCAGCGCGAAGTCGTGGGCCTCCTGCACCGAGCCGGCGGCGAGCATGGCCCAGCCCGTGCTGCGGGCGTGCATCACGTCGCTGTGGTCGCCGAAGATCGACAGCGCGTGCGTGGCGATGCTCCGCGCGGCCACATGGATGACGGCCGGGGTCAGCTCACCGGCGATCTTGAACATGTTCGGGATCATCAGCAGAAGACCCTGGCTGGCGGTAAAGGTCGTCGCCAGTGCGCCCGTCTGCAACGCGCCGTGGATCGCCCCAGCTGCGCCGCCCTCAG